>JAFGDP010000013.1 GCA_016932075.1 Chitinispirillaceae bacterium
AAAACAACATCATCAGGGTCACCTTAAACGGATTAAATGTCACCCAATTTTAGGCAAAAAAACGGCCATTATCTGTTGGCGGCACAGCTCTGGAACAGCATACAGAACGACATCCGGCGGGAGATAAGGGCGCGTCCCGGCGAATGGCGGTCGGAATAAACAAAAAACGAATACTTTTAACAATTAACACGGGAGACATTTTATGGATGTTACATTTGGCGGACTCGGGGATTTGCCGGACGATGTATGCGGGAAAATAGCAGGAAAAGGATCATCAGTTGACAGCAGAGATGTTATCGATGGAGGTTGTTCTGACCTTTCAAAGGTCTGGGCGGACAGGCGGGAGGGGAGGCTCGAGCTGATCGCTAATTCCGGGCCGATGGCTGACCGGCCATCAGTTCCTCAAAAGAACGATCTTGATAGCCAGAAAATCATTCGCGAGGCCCGAAAACTTTTAATGAAAGGAGGGGGCACGGATCAGCTGAACCAGTTCCTGAGTCTGGCATTTGACGGCCGGCCGGTTCCCGACGACCCGCAGATTCGGGCGCTGCATCAGGAGGCGGGGCTTTTGGGGAATGTTTACCTTGACCGGAGAGTCTTTGCCAGCTGCGACGAATTGAAATCTTTCCGGAAAAGCCATAAAAACCACTATGCAGACCTGTTGTTCGCTTCCGACGCCTGCAAGGGGTGTTCGTTATGTGCAGATCGGTGTCCTCTGACCGGTCTTCGGGTTGTGGAAAAAATCGATTATACCCCTGAATTACTGTCCGGACTTCGTTCGAAGCTTGCGATGGCGGGGAAGTGCTCTGCGGACACGCCAATCGAGACGAAAGAGCGGCTCAGGGAGATATTTCTCTCAAAACCGACACCGTTGCATCAGAGGGGTGTTGCTGCGTCGATAACAACCCAGAAATCCTTTGACCAAGATGAAGTGTCTCGGAAACTGGCTATTGAAGCCAAACGCAGGGAGAAAGAGCGGTCGAAGGATGCGCGGGCACTTGAAACCGCCACTGAGCTCAGGCCGATGCTGAGGTGCCTGCATGAGTTGCTTTTAACCGGCAGCGACCTCTTGACGGTACGGAAGTCGTTCGAACAGAGAGGATTCGCCCAGAAAAGCATAGAAAAATACAATACCGAACTTCGGTCACTCCTCAGCGACAGCCTTGTCCGGAGCGGATTAAAGGTCTTGCCATCTCTTTACGATAGGTGCGGGGATTGTAAGGAATTTTTGGCTAGGAGACAAAGTCTCAGGCCTAAGCTGGCAGCAAGATTCGAAAAATGCCAAGGGTGCAATCATAACAGCGACGGGGTAGGATGCCGGCTGATGTCGTGCAGTTTTATCAATCCCGGTGAGGTTCCCCCTTTGGAAGTCCGTAAAATTGCGCTTTACAATTTAAAAGAGAAACAACTTATAAGTTCGACGGAATCTTCCAAAAGTGAACTGATTGAGCAATTCAGGCCGCTGGAAGGTTTAAAAAAGGCCTTCCAGTTGGTAGATTCGAGACGCTCAATAGCCCCTGTAAGAACCGCCGCCGTGTCGGGGCAGCGGCCGGAGATGCAGTTTAAAAGGCTGAAGACGACCGGCCTGGACGCTGTTGGCGACGACGCGGCGAGGTATTCTCGTGCAGAAATCGATGCAGATGAGCTCCATCATTGTATGGTTAAGAGGTACCCTGTCAATCCGTCCGCGACGAAAATCATCAGATCGGGGAAATGCATGGGGTGCGATTTTGGCAAGGATGGCATGAGGTGTGCGGCACAAGGGGTGCCTTTTGCGGACGAGATGAAGGTATCTGACGATATAAGCGAGGCGAATAAGGAGGGGAGGGAGATTCGGTCGTATTTTGCCGGTACTGAGATAAAGGTTGAAATCGACAAGAAGCCGCTTAAAAAGATGCTGGAAATAGAGGTCGAAAACGCGGGAAAAAACCTGGTCGTTGACAGCGGAAGGCGGAGCGCCGACCCGGCGCCGGATATTCTATTGTCAATGCAGGGGGCGGAGATGCCGGTCGAGATCGACCCGCCGCGGACGTACGCGCCGCCGCTTGTAATCGGAGGGCTGAACGCGGGTTTTAATATTGACGTGTAAAAAGAGGCCTGTTTTTTCCTGCCGGCCGTACCCATCCTAAGATTGTGCCGCAATCCCGGCACGATTTAAGGGGGTGTACGGAGATAGGGTGTAGAATTTTTCCATAGCATGGGTGGATAAACTCTTTGCCGAAGCGTTTCAGCTCCCAGCAACCGGGTTTTCGACCTTGCCGAGGAACAGGACTGAGCCGGAGGGTATGTGCCGGATAAGGAACATGAACGAATGGTCTGCGGTGAAGACTATGGGCTCCGGCTGCGGCCCAGGGGCGCAGGACACCCGTGTGATTATAACGGCTGTGGCCGCAGCCGCCTCGGTCCCTGCTTCGCACACTTCGATAAACACCTTGTGAAGGACCGCGAAGATGTAAAGTCTTTCGATTGCGGTAATCGTGCTCATACCCGAGAAGTCGGCCCGGTACTGGTCAAACGCCACTTTCATTCCGAGCGCTTTCAAGGGGTCTTCCAGAGAATAGAATGTTTCAGCCTTAAATCGGGGGATGCTTGTAATGACCTTCTGGGCCTGCATTGAGTTCAGCCAGTAGGCGAGCCTTCCGCCGGTCACGTCTGTTTCCACGGCCGAGAGGGGAGCGCTTTTCGGCAGCAAAAACACCATTGAAAGGTCTTTGCCGACATAGGGCATTTCAAGAATCTGGAAGTGCTCGGTTTCAGAGTAGTTGAAATAGGCGGTCTGGCGCATCGTTTTGACTGATACCGTCGTTCCCGAGGCCAGCTTGAACGGCATATCATTTGTCAAAGCCGAATCGAATTTTTCGTCCCACTCGGCCTTGAAATACACGGCATTGCTTATGACAAGCCTTGTGTCCGAGTCAAGCATGCCCTGCGGTATGATTTCTTTTATGCGCTGGTTCGTTTTTAATTCGACCCAGGAGTTTATCAGGAATCGTGCGGCCTCCGGGTCAGCGGCGAAATCGACGTTTGTCAGACCGCACCCGTAATAACTCTGTGCAACGGTGAAGTACGCGGGAACGAATGGGTAGTCCTTCTGGGCCCAGAGCGCGTTTGCGGTGGTGAGTGTGCAGAGGCTCGAGGCCGGGTGGTTGAGCGAGCTGTCAATGGTCCTGAAGTCCTGCCGCACCTTCATGCTGTCAGCCGGCAGATGAAGGACGGTACGCATCTCTGACGAGGTCACACCGCGGCCGCCCTCAAAGGCGATGGTAAGGGCCGAGGAGATGCTGTACGGAGAGAAGGCCATGTTCTTCCCGTCCTCGACGAGCTTCCCGTAGAGTTCGAACGCGAACGAGTTACCGGCCTCGGCGGCGCAGTTTGCAAGAACGGCGGTCTTTTCAGACAGGTACCCGGCATTCAGCTCTTCCGGCGGCATTGAAAGCGGGGCGCAGTTCAGCAGAAACAGGGAAACAGCGGATGCTATAAAGAATTTTCGAAGCATGGTCTTTCCTTCCAAGGTTCTCGTTTCTCATGATAATATAAGGCAAAAGGACCGAACGCGCAGGATTTTTGAAAAAATATTATTCCCGTCCTATGCGGTTCCGAGGGGTTTCTTATTTGTGGAGCCCTTGTCGGAACTATAGTGAAATACCCCCGAATATCCTGTACTGCCCTGACACCGTGATACTGCCGTGATACTATCTGACGATATAAGCGATGGACTCTAACTAGTGAATCATCGCTCATCTGCAACGCCGAACACTGCCCTTCTTTCAGAAAATTTTCGAATTTCGTAGTCTTCGTCGGCCACGTGACGTACAACAAAAGATTATTCATGGGAACCCGTTTCCAGGAAACGAGGTTTCCATCTCGAAGCCAATCCGTCAGTTGTTCAAGAGTTATATGTTCAAATTTGTTCCAGTAATCGTACGAACTGTTCACGGCCAGTACGTCGAACTTGGTTTCAACGTTTGAAAAAACGAACAACATTTCAGCTAGGGTGGATTCATAAGCGCGGCCGATAGCGGTGTTAATCGTTATCTCGACCAAGTACGTTACCGAATTCAGTTGGTGTTGGAGATATTTTCAAATGTTGTGTATGATCTGATATAAAGAAGTGGCGTATCCTAGTATTTTAAGGTTGCTAAAATCTTCAAATA
>JAFGDP010000155.1 GCA_016932075.1 Chitinispirillaceae bacterium
ACACCTCCATAGTTAATTGTACTACACCGTTATTTAAAAAGCCGGGTGTAGCTTAACTTCGTGTCCACTAAATCGCTCACCTTTCAAGGTGAATATCCACCATAGGCTATAGCTACAAATAGGCTTCCGTTACAAAGTATATCGTAAAATTCAGGGATATCGGCTCCGCCACCAGTTCTCCTAATCCAAGAATTGCCATCTGGTGAGTTATATACACAACCGGCGTACCCTACCGCAACAAACTTGTCATCTGCCCATATAACTGCATTCAAATAATATGAAATTTCAGGTTTAGGTATTGTATCATAAGCATGACGTGTCCAGGTAATACCGTCAGGCGAAATCCACATTATGCCGCTGCCACCCATACGGTAATTTCCTCCTACTGCCACAAGCATGCTGTCCGAACCGGCAATGCCATTTATATAAATCGTTGACGTATCTGCCGAATACCGTACTGTCCAATCTAATCCGTCACGTGATGTCGAGATATCGTTTCCGCCAAAGGCCAACAGTAAATTTGCCCATTGCATAATATGGCTAAACCCGCGGCCAACACTGTTCCGGCTGGTCCACGTGATTCCATCCGGTGAGGTAAAAATCGCACTACCTTCATTATTCCCTGCCCATTCATCTTTATAGCCTACAGCAATAAATTGGTCCCCGGCCCATATGACGGATCGTAGCCATGTTGTCGTATCCACCTTCCTCACTGTCCACTGCGTTTGTCCGTAACCTGCGGCAGTACCAAGCGCCAGCATAATCAGAGCAATAATTTTCGTTTTCATATTTTTTCGTCTCCTCTCCCTGGAAATGATGCCGTCATTTTAAACATAACGTTCCTTTCCAATTGTTTCAACCTCCTAGTGCATTTTCCGTTCTCCATAAAAGAACGCCCTTACATCTTTGGCGTGAGCTGACCCCTTGTCCTGAACGTTCCATCCGGGCTTACTGTAATTACAGGCTGTCCTGCTGCATTGGTCCATATCATGCACCCATCAAGGTTACCTGACTCATCCAGCCATTTTCCGGAATTGGGCAAATACTGGTTGCAGATTGACACCTGGCTGACATTGTCTCTTGTGATGGCATTCGCAGTCGAGCTTACGCCATTTATATTGAAACCTGCAAGGGAAAAACCAGAGGCACGGGGGATAGCAATGTTGTGGAAAAGATAACGATACGTAATTCCGATTACCGCCCCACAGCAAACACCTTTGTCACTTTTGCACCCCGTCGCTCGACAACGAGTTGGTATACACCGGGAGCAAGGTCGCGGGTATTGAGGGTAAATGATGCCGGTGCATCGGATCTTGATAATGACGGAATCCTCTTACCTGCCAAAGAATAAATTGAAACCGTTGCCCCTCGCATCGAAACAGGCACCTCCACGGCCAGAAGGTTTGCGGTGCTTTTTATGGCAAGTTCGAGAAGATCAGGATTACGGGAAGAGGGTGCGACCGGAACATCGTCAGCAGGGGAGGTAAGGATGGTGCCGGAGTCGCCGACAGCGACAATGGTACTCTCTGACTTTGCCAGGCAGTACAGGTCCGCATTAGTGCCCGAAGATACCTTTGACCATTGCGTACCGTCAGGAGAGGTCAGCAGGGTTCCTTTCTGGCATGTAGCAATATAAGTATCGGCTGCCCAGGTGATATCCGTAATAGCGTCAGCCGTAGGCACTTGCCGTAACTCCCATGTTATCCCGTCCGATGATGCTACTATGAGGTTTCTCCCATAAGCAAAAACCATATTACGAGCACATGTTACACCGGTGAATTCACCAGGCCAAAAACCACCATGGGTTGTCCAAACAATTCCATCGGGGGAACTATAAATCATTCCAGTTTTATAATTACTAGTATATCCAACTGCTACTATCCGCTCTCCGGTCCATGCAAGATCATAAAATGAAAAGTGAGTCATTCCACCGGCGCGTTGTTTTGTCCACATTAAACCGTCTGGAGAGGTATAGAGATAGTCACCTGCAGCAACAAATTGTTCACCTGTCCAGGTGATGGAGTGAAGAAGGTTTTGTAATGTATCATACGTTTGGCTGGTCCAGATACTACCGTCAGTTGATATCAGCATTAAACCCCTTCCTCCCACCCTATAATTCCCACCCACCGCTACCAACATGCTGTCCGAACCGGCAATATCTTCTATGTAAATCATAGCGGAATCCGCTGCATAGCGAACGGTCCACTCTTCGCCGTTTGGAGATGTCATGATATCGTTTCCGCCAAAGGTCAGAAGCAGATTCTTCCAGCATTTTATCGCCATGAGTGGAAATCCGCGGCCTGCGCTATTCCTGTAGCTCCAAGAGATGCCGTCCGGCGAGGTGAAAAACGCATCGCCGTATCCTGTATCAAACGTACCGTTGTAACCGACAACAACGAATCGTTCCCCTGACCATAGAATGGACCGCAAATGCTTCGTCGTATCCACCTTCCTCACCGTCCACTGGGTTTGGCCTAAAGTGATAGAAATCACAGCAAAACAAATAAACAATCCAACTTTTATCTTGGCTTGCATTTTCAAACGACCTCCAAAATTTAAAATGTAGTTTACGATTACGTCTTATTTAAACATATCAATAAAAACCTTGTCTTTCTATAAAAAAATAGAAGTACCGTTCTCCTGGGAAAACGGTACTCTCCACCTCTACATCTCCGGCGTCAACTGGCCCCTTGTTCTGAACGCTCCATCCGGGCTTACTGCAATTACAGGCTGTCCTGCTGCATTAGTCCATACCAGGCAGCCGTTAAGGTTGCCGGGTGTGTCCAGCCATTTGTCCGAGCCGGGCAGGAACTGACTGCACCATAAGGTTCCCTCGGCTGAAAGTGACGCTTTAGAACCGAACTGCAATCCAGGAATAGGCATTAGCTCGTTATTTACCATTCCCGTGATTTTCACGTTTTCCCCGTTCACGTTAGTGATCATGCGAACGTCAGTGCCTGAGGTAATGATAAACGGCGACACGAGCCGGTTTGCAAGCGGGTAGTTGTCCTTGCCCTTGAATGGAATCGGCGCTCCGGGAAAGTAGTCTATCCAGAAATTCCCTTGACTCTCGTTGTCCCAGTAAAAATCAGATGGCACTGAACTCACATTATACGATGCTCCGATAAAACTGTTGGTGTAAATGGAGCCGTAGTGCGAGCCGCCAAGATTGAACGGGACGGCATAGGTCGAGTTGAAAACATTCCCAGTAATTTGAGGAGAATTCGTTTCGCCGGTGACGGTATAGGAAGAAATCCCCTGAAACAGGTTATACACTACATACTGCCAGGCGCCGCCGTTGATGAAAATACCGGACCCGCCGATCCCGTCCAGCCGGTTCCCTGATACAATAGTACCGAACATGCACCCATCAAGGGTCATGCCCTTGTTTTGGAAATCATTGTCCTTTACCACGCTCTGGCCCGCATACTGGATTGTAAGCGACTGGTTCGAGCAATTGAAAAATGAATTACCGATTATCTGGCAACGGACATTGGATAAAATACCGGTCTGGCTGTTGGTTATCTTGTTGTTGCAGATCGCAACCATGGTCGCGTTGTCTATTGAAATGCCGTTAGCCGCGCCAAGACCGTTCACGTTAAAGCCTGCAAGGGTGAAGCCGGAGCCATCGGAATCTATGGTTATTGTGCCTTGTAAATTTGTCACGTCCCAGTTCTGGCCCGCGAGGGTTATGTCGGCCGTGGAAATGGTAAGATTTTCCGGGTACGTGCCGGGGTAGACGTAGATCAGGTCGCCGGGATTGGAATTAGTAAGGGCCTGGGTAATACTGGTATAATTCGGTATGGTGGGTGTTCCAGGATAGCCCTGAGTATTCCCCGGGAGCAGAGGATTGGGTTCACCGTTTCCGGGAAGATCAGAGTTCACGGTCCTGTCGATCACGCCGACCGCTATTAAAGCTTGCGCCACGGTCCCTGCATTGTGGCCAAGGTCTTTGGCAGTAGCGACCCATGCATTACGGGCGTCGCTGTAACCGGAATTATAGACTATTCTGCCGTTAAACTGCGCTCCCCAGGCAACCCTGCGGGCAGTGTTTATGCCAAGACCAGGGAAAGGGCCATAGTCTATGGAAAAATACAATGGAGTTTCGTCGATAATATTGTTTGTGGCAGCGGGAGCGCCCTCGGACATCAGGTAAAATGAGTGGCTGATGGGAGTTGAGTTGATATGGATATCGAACTGGAGGAGTGGAGGTGGTGTCCAACACCTGGCGCTACCATAAATGATCGACGGGCAAGGCCCATCAAACCCGGGATCAAGATAGGGAGAGCGCAAATTCCTGCCCCACCATTTATTATCAGGCGGTGTACGGCTTGAATCGAGAAAAACGTCTTCGCCATTAAGCCAATCCGCTACGCCATCGACAATGGCAGGATACGCAGCCCGTAAATCGTTTTGTGCCCATTGCTCGATGCAGGAGCCTAATATGTCCGAATATGCTTCATTAAGCGCAGCGTCTTCAAATCCGCCAGTATTCAGTCCTGTTGCGTATTCGGTGATCGCATGCCCGAACTCATGTCCGACCATTTCAAGAGCCGCCCATTCGTTTGAAATAACCCCATCACCGCTCCCGATTGTCATCAATAAACTTGGTCCATTCCATCCAGCATTAAGTCCACCAGTATAATTACATACAAGCATAGCCCCTTCATTATCAAAACTGTTCCAACCCATACTATCAAACACGAACTTCTGTATCAACGACAAATTTTTTGCAAGAGACATGAGTGGCCGGTTAGCGGTACCCCAGTCACTAGTATTATTCCAGGCGATTTCCCCTCCTGTTAAAACCTGCCAGTGTGCGCTATCATTAAACAGATAATGATTTCCATTAGCAGCATTCCAGCCCCTAAAACTAACTTCATCTCCCTTTTCCCGTTCCAGCCTGTAGCCAAGCATATCAACCAAATTTCCGTCTGGATAATCTGGCGGTGTAGAATAATGGCTTACTGTTGTTATCTTCTGCAGCACCTCCCCGGTCTTGGCATCAATTAGCATGTTCCAAGCCCCAAATGTCCCCGGCTCATCCATATAAATTTGGTAGGCGACTCTTCCTCCAACGATAACAAGCTTAGAAGCTCTTTTCGGCTTCGAATCCTCCTTGAGTATCTTTTTTGCCGCATTGACCGCAACAGTGTCGTCTATAACAGGAGATGTAGATGGTTCGTTTCCGGATAAAAAAGATCCTGTCACTTCATATAGTTCACCCTCCGGGTGAACATGGATTGCTACGGTGCTGCCAAGCACCTGTATATCGTCAATGAATTGGTCGAAGATAAAATGCCTGTTTTTCGCTTCGTCAGTATGTATACGCCTCAACCTGAACTCCGACCGTACCGTCCCGTGGGCGTTGTTGAAGCTTTGAGCAACGGTTTGTTTGACGACATCGACACTGGCGGACTTGAAGTCGCTGATACCCTTTTGGCCAAGATCTGCGAGTAGCTGAGTGTTCAGATCCTTGACTGGAACAACCCGTTTCGCGTTCACAAGCCCCTCGTCGTATTTAATGTTGCTGAAACCATAAGACGTCAGGCTCTGGCTACCGATCTGTTTCTCTGATACTGCCTGGACGCTGAACATGATCAGTACCATGACCGTTGCCAGAGGCATGAAACAGCGCGGGTGCAGTAATGTTTTCATGGTCGTTCTCCTATTGTCTGCATTATTTTTACTGTTGTTAGGAACGTCGTCTCACTTTCCTATTTTTTTGTTCAGTTCCTGTATCTGCTTCTGCTGTTCAATGGCGTACAATGTCAGCTCCTCTATTTTCTGAAGCAGGATCATGTTCATCTCCACGAGGTCAAGGCCGTTTTCCTTGATTTCCGCTGCGCTCTTCACGCCGGGCAAGTGCCGGTTCTTTTTTATGTACTGCTCGACCTCTGCAATGGTCGGCTTTTTATAGCCTGGGGCAAAAACGTAATCAGGCGCATTGAGGGTCCAGCCGTTGATTTTTACAGCGTTGCATTTGACGGTTCCGGCGACCTCGAGCTTTTCCGTAGGTGCGGGTACGCCGATTCCTACCATATCATCAATATTGGGCGTATATACGAAGTTATTGTCCCTCACCCAGGGTTCCTGGGCGTATAGCACGGAAAATGCTGCGGTAATGTTCTTGTTCGAGTTCATGGTAATGGTAAGCGGAGTAACGCTTCCTGTCGCATCGCCGGTCCAGCCGTCGAATTCATAGCCATCTCCTTCTTCAGCGGTGAGCGTTACTGTCTCTCCGCTGTTGTACAGAGGCTTGTCGGGAGTTTTTGTCACGGTGCCGCTGCCGGTTATGTTTATGGTCAGGGTATAGGTCTGCACCGGTGAAAACGTGGCATTCACGGTCATGTTCTTGTTAATGTTAAACGTGATCGGATTGATGGTGCCGTTCAGGTCGCCGCTCCAGCCGCTGAATTCGCTGCCGGTACCCGCGGTTGCGGTAAGCGTTATGCTTTCTCCGTTAGAGTATGAAGATTTATCAGGATCTTTGGCTACAATACCGTCGCCCGAACTGTTCACGGTCAGGGTATAGGTTCCGCTGCCGGTCGTAAAGGTGGCGAAGATGGAAAAATTAACGCCGGAAACCGCTCGTACGTTTTCCCAGGATGAAGGCATGTTATCTCCACTTTCGCTCCATGTGGAGTTGTCGTCCCGAACATACCCCTGTGAACCGGTAACATTTCCCACCCAGTGGGCCTGCGGATTGGTCTGGAACATCCAGGCAAGCCATATTTTTGTGCCGGAGGCCACGTAGACAGGAGTGTTCAAATCGATTGTCTGCCAGCCCTGGGTGGTATTAATGTTGGTCTTTGTAGTTGCAGACAATTTCGTACCTGGTGCGTTGCTCGCATCAGTATAAACGGCAAACTGCATCTGGCCGCTTGCGACATCTCCGTGGTATATTGAAATGCTTACGATATCTCCGTTTTCAGTCATGGTTACTGGCAGTGCGTTCCTGTTGGTGTTGGAAGATGTGTTGCCATAGACCGTATGGTAACCGACCTCTCCGCCGAATACGCTGAATGCACAAATAGCAACGATACCAACGAAAGCATAGTATGTTCTTCTGATAAACATAGGGTACCTCCTCTTAATAAGATGGGAATGTTGAAGATGACGCTTTTCCCCGCCGCTCGCTTTTTCTCCTGTTTTCCCTGCGTTTGACGGGCCATACATGTCCGTTATTAATAGTTGTATGGCTATGCACCCATAAAAGCCTCCTCTGCTGAAGATAGCTCTGTCACTACCGTTTTGCTGTTCTCATTGCGGGCGTAGTCTCAGTGCGGGCGTAGTCTCAGTGCGGGCGTAGTCTCACAGCAAAACTGTCGTTGTAAGAATAATATAATCAAAAAGATCTACATGTGCAAATTTTTCATTTCGAGCCCGCATGAGCAGGAGAGAAATCTTTTTTTACGCATAGAGATTTCTCCTCGCTCTGCTCGTCGAAGTGACATTTGTTATGAGCCTCTTAATAGTTGAGCGCCGGCAGTATCTTTTTTTATATTTAGGAGCACCGCCGGACTGCCTGCTGTGGCCTGATACTGATTGCGCGGACGGACATTAGAGGGGCCATGATGTTTTCCAACCACGAAAAGGCTCACCGGTACTCTGATTAACGGCATTGCATGCGAAACAGTATGCCGTAACCTATCAACCTTTTCGCCAGGAAGGCTTCCCGTGTCACAGAAAACAGCTTTTCTCAACAGTTCACTGATTGTCATTTGCCTGCTCTTTTCCGCATATTTCACCGTTTCCTACGGCCAGGAAAAAAGCGATGCGGACGCGCTTATCGAATCGGTCGCCGAAAAAGCGGGCATGAAAAGTCTGGACGGCATCATTGAGATAGATTATACGTTTACCGCCAAATCTTCACGCGGTAAAATCAAGCGGCAATGGCAATGGTTCCTGGAGACCGACGACGTCATCTTTGCTGGAACAGATCCCTCCGGTAAAAAAGGGACCACGACCTATTCGCGGAAAGCGCTTGCCGAGCTGGAGCCGGACGCCAAAGTGCATAAGATCGAGGCGTGGTTCATCCATGACCTGTACTGGCTCCTCCTTCCCCACTTCTTATCTACCGACCAGCAGAAGCGGACTACGTTGGAACCGTCGGCGGTCATGCCGATGAGCGGCAGGTGGGCGACAAAAATTACCGTCGATTATTACAAACCCGATCCCCGGAGGCCCGGCGACAAATTCGAACTGTTTGTCGATTCAACGAACACCATCAGGGAGTGGATCTGCTACCCGTACGAATCGCACAAGCCCATGACCGCCAACAAATGGGACAACTACGTTCAATCAGGACCGCTCATGCTCTCGCTCGACCGTCCGGCAAAGGGCCGCAGCGGTGCGAAGGTGAAAATTTCCGACGTGAACGTGAGCACAAAGGGGAAATGATTTCACCGCTTGACTTCCCTGCCGCCGCATGCGATGGCAGAGGGGCGGGCAACACAAGTGCAGGACCTTGCTCCTGAGACAGTATTGCACCATTATTGTGCTCGCATGCTCCGTGCTGTGGGGGGATACCTCCTTCGACCTTCAGGGCCGGGTGCCGTCATCGATATCGCAGGAGTTCCTCCGCACCCACTACGACCGTATCCATGCCGCCGTTGCGCCCGGCATCACGCCGGACACCACCCCGGTCACGATCATCTACTACTCCCGCAATGACCGCCGCAGGTACGGCGTCCGGCTTCCCGAGTGGGGAGGAGGCGGCGCGATCGGCCGCGATACCGTGATCATACCTGTTGACAAATCACTACCTGCCGACATGCACATCGACCGGATCACGCTCCACGAACTGGTCCATATCGCGCTTGAGAGAGCGTACGGCAG
This sequence comes from Chitinispirillaceae bacterium, assembly GCA_016932075.1. The sequence continues at coordinate 8,842 of JAFGDP010000155.1, forward strand.
GATCAGGCTTCCCCGATGGCTTCATGAAGGGCTTGCCATGACGCTCTCCGGCGAACTCTCCTTTGAGGAGCAGGTGGCCCTTTCACGCGCGGTATTCACCGCCCATCTCCTGCCGCTCGATTCCATCGAACAGGTCAACCGGTTCGACGCCTACGGCGCAACGCTTGCCTACAGTCAAAGCCATGCCGCGGTCGCATTCATGATCGAGACCTACCATATGGAGGGCATATCCGCGCTCCTGCGCGCGGTGCGGCAGACGGGACGGTTCGATTCGGCGCTGTACCGGGAGTTCGGATTGACTCAGAGGGAGTATGAGCTTCTGACCCGCCAGTATATCACGGAACGGTACCGCCTGCTGTTCCTTGTGGGAGACAGCTGGCTCTACTGGCTCCCGGCCGCGCTGCTCGTTATTGCGGGATTCTTTGCGGTACGGCTCCGGAACAGAAAGCGGCAGCGCCAGATGGAAGAGGAAGAAAAAACAGTGCCGGGATCTTTTTCTGAATCCGCAATTCCTGCGGACCCCAAACGGCGAACCGGTGACCATGATGACGAAATTGAATGGTGCGAAGAAGAGCCGCATCAGGACCGGGAACGTGCCGGTGACGACCGGTGACAGGGACCGTGATCAGGCTCCTGCCAGTTTTTTACGAAGGTTCAGGGCGCGGTCAGGGTAATTGGTGATGATGGCGTCCACAATCGGATCGACGAGCAGGGCGGAGAGCAGTGCAGCGCTGTCCACGGTCCACACCGCCACCCGTTTTCCGTTCTCCTGTGCCGTTTTGAACAGACGCCGGTGAGAGGCGAAAAGTCTCTTTTCAGGAGCGATGATATCGGCGGGGGACGACGCATGCCATGCGAGCGCATCAGTGTTTGCGAGAATAAGCGCGGCGGCGCAATCCGGGCTTTCCGATTTGATCGAAACAATGACCTGCGGATGAAACGATGCTAGAACGAATCTATCGGCGGTAAAATAGCGCCGCGCGAGCGCTACCACCTCCTGCTCGTATCCCGGCTCCTTGAGCTCGATATCGGCCATTGCTTTTCCTGAAAGAACGTGAAACGCCTCTGCAAGCGTGGGAATCGAAAACTTTTTTTTCGCCGCTCGTTTTTGCAGTTCACGGTAGGTGAGGTTTGCGAGAAGTCCTGACCGCGCAGGCAGTGCCAGGTGCGGGTCGTGAAATACGACCAGCGTGCCATCACCGGTTTTCCGGACATCGAGTTCCACCATGTCAACACCAAGTGCGATCGCTTCACGGAACGCTTCAATGGTGTTTTCATGCGCGCGCCTTGAAGCGCCGCGATGTGCGACAATGGTGATCATACCGCCATTATATTATTGAGACGTCAGGTAATCAACCAGGAGCCGCACGCCGAAGCCGGTGCCGTATTGCGGCACTTCACCGCGCGCGCCCCCGTCGTTCCACCCTGTTCCTGCAATGTCAAGATGGGCCCACGGCGTGTCGCCGATGAACTCCTGGATAAACGCGGCGCCGGTAATTGATCCTGCGTAGCCTTTTTTAAATTTCGAAAGATTGCGGAGATCGGCAAGGTCGCTTTTGAGCGAATCGCGGTACTCCTGATAAAGAGGAAACCGCCAGAGCCGTTCGCCGGTGCGTTCGCCGGCAGTAAAGAGCGCATCGGCAAGGGAATCATCATTCGAAAACAGGCCGGCAACGAACTCGCCGAGCGCCATGAGAACGCTGCCGGTAAGCGTGGCGCAATCAATGATCCGCTCCGGACGGTATTTCTTTATGGAATAGGCAAGCGCGTCGGCAAGCACTAGCCGTCCTTCGGCGTCGGTGCTGTTGATTTCAACGGTCTTTCCCGCGAACGACGGATAGATATCGCCCGGGAAATAGGCTTTGCCGTCAACGGCATTATGCGCCGCGGCAATACAGCCCACCACGTTTACACGCGGCTTGAGCGCCGCGATAGCCTTCATCGCACCGAGGACGGTTGCCGCCCCGGCCATGTCAAGACGCATGGTCTCGATAGTGCCCGTGGTCTTGAGGTTCTGCCCGCCCGAATCAAAGGTGATCCCCTTGCCGGCGATAACCTGCCTCTTTTTCGATGTCCTGTCCCCGGTATACTCCATGAACACCAGACGCGGCGGCGTTGGCGATCCCTGGCCCACCGCGCTGAGCAGGTGAAGCCCGGCGCGCGAAATCTGTTTTTCATCCAGAACCGTTACCCGCAATCCCCCTTTTCCGGCAAGAGAGCGGGCCTCGGCTGCGATTCGCGCGGGCGTTATGACCGCTGCATTCTCATTTACCAGATCGCGGGCATAGCAGGCAGCCTCGCACACGGTACGAATCCGCTTCAGTCCGGCAGCGGAGAGTCCTTTGCCAATGCACTCCAGCTTTGCAAGCGCCACCGGCTTTTCGGTCTTATACCGGGTGAAACGGTACGCACCGAGCAGCACACCTTCCACGCTCGAGCATACGCTCTCCTGCCCGCACATGGTACGCTTCGGCAGGATGAGTGAAACCGCGGTTTGTTTCATATCGAGCGCCTTGTGGATGCCTTTCGCCGCCATTGAACGCACGAGTCCAGGCGTGCACCGGCTCTCCTCGCCACAACCGCATAAAACGGTAACCCGCCCCTCCTCACACAGAGCGGCCACCTCCCCTGCTTCGCCGGAGAAACCCGGTACCGGGCTTTTCGCCTGTTTGGTTTTAAATACCAGGCGCGTTGAACAACCCGCTTTTTCCGATATGGTTAATCTCATTGCAAACATCCTTATCTGGGCATCCGCGTTCGCACAGCAGGTACAGTCGCGTACCGCCGCTGAAAGCACGTAATGAAGTGATAAAATACATCATGCAGATGCATCAGGTCCTGCTGTTCACGGCGGTCTCGCAGCCCTGTCGCACTTTGCAAATACAAAAAATCGGTCTTAATCGTTTAACGGCCTGTTGACGTATCACCACTTTACCGGTATAATATGGAGACACATTCCTCAATCCGGTCTGGAAAAAAAACATGCTCAATTCTCACGCACGCTCCGCTGTTGTTCTGATCATTCTGCCGCTCCTTCTCCTTTCACCAGCCCTCTGCCTGGCTGCCCAGCAGAAAGTCAAGCTGAAAAGCGCCGTGGGAACCGTTCAGGTGCGGGCTGTGGGGAAACACATGTGGAGACCGGCCAGGATCGGCATGATTCTCAAATCCGGGTGGGACGTCCGTACCTTCATGGAGTCCAGCGCCGAGTTGGAATATGACAACGGCACGATCCTGCGCATGGGCGAAAACAGCGTCGTGACGCTCTCGTCGCTCGACATCAATGAAAAAGACCAAAGCACAATGACCAGGGTCAGGCTTCCGGCCGGTCAGGTGTGGGGGAATATTAAAAAATTTACCAGCACGAAGTCGCACTTTGATTTCGAAACCCCGACCGCGGTCGCCTCGATCAGGGGCACGCGGCTCGGCATCAATGTGCGGCGCGGCCGCACTGCTGTTGACGTGTATGAAGGAGAGGTCGAGGTGCGCAACCGGGAATCGGGCAGAAGCGAGCGGGTGGCCCGTGAAAACCGTGCCGTGGTCACACAGGGGGCAGAGGGAGTCGAGGTCGTCGGCTTCGAAAACCTCAGACAGCGTCCGG
>JAFGDP010000014.1 GCA_016932075.1 Chitinispirillaceae bacterium
AAGAGCAGCGGATTTCTCCTGCACGTGATGAAGGGCCAGCGGAACCTCACTAGGCCGGTGGCGCTCGGGATCGCCCGCGCCATGGGGCTCACCGCGGCGCAGACCGAGTACTTTGAGGACCTCGTCTCCTTCGGCCAGGCAAAGCTGCAGAGCGACAAGGAGTACTACCTTGAGCGGATCGCGGCAAAAAGAAAGGGCGTGAAAATCGAGGCGCTCGACGACAGGCAGTACGAATTCTATTCTGCCTGGCACCACAGCGTCATCAGGGAGCTCGTCACCCTTGTCAGAAAGAACTACAACCCCGCCTTGCTCGCAAAGCTCCTTGTCCCGGCCATAACGCCGAAGCAGGCGAAAGAGTCGCTCAAACTGCAGGAGGAGCTGGGCATCCTGAAAAAGAGGAGGAGCGGCAGGTATTGCCAAGCGAAGCCGTTCGTGTCCGGCGGCGGGCCGGTGCGCAATACCGCGGTCATTAAGTTCCAGAAGGAGATGCTCGAACACGCCAAGGGGGCGTGGGACCGATTCAAGGCCGAAGAGGCCACCATGCACACGGAAACGCTCTGCATGTCCGAAGAGCTGGTCGAAAGGATACGTCAGGAGATACGGGAGTTCAAGGAGCGGCTGATGGAGATGGTGGCAAGCGAAAAGCGGCCGCCTGAGCGGGTCTTTCATCTCAACATCAACCTGTTCCCGGTGACGAGATCAGTGCGACCTCACCCTGCCCTCTCCCTGGCGGAGAGGGAAAAAACTGCCGGGGGGAAATAACCATGAAAACACTCAGGCTGTTACTGTGTGCGGTTGCTGTTGCGGCGCTGCAGTGCGCAAATCCGAACGACGGGACCGGCTCTTCGACCGAAAGCATCACGGCCATGCTTTACAACCCGGACAACACGCCGGCGGTAAGCGCCAAGGTGTGCTTCTACCGTCATGGTGACGACCCGCGCAACAACCACGCGGTCGATTCGACGTACACGGACAACAACGGCAACTACCACAAGGACCTCGACACCGGCACCTATAATATTCTGGCAACTCTCGACACAAACGCCACGTTCCAGGATTCGATTATCGTGACCGAGGGCGATACGACAAGACCGCCGCCTGACACGCTGAGATCGCTCGGCAGCATAAACGGGAAAATAGAACTTCAGGGCACCGACGATCCCCGTACTGTGTTCATTCTCTTCATGGGCAGCAACACCTTCACGAGGCCCACGGATTTGGCGGGTAACTTTTCCGCGACGAACATGGCAAAGGGCAGATATGCGGTCACGCTTATTACCACGCTGGACGATTACGACGTCATGGATACGAGCTTTATGATAACGGCAGGGATTGACAGCGTGATACCCCAGCCAATAGTATTGAAATACACCGGTATACCGGTACCGAAGGGCTTGAGGATAGAATATGATACCATGATGCAGATTGTCAAGCTCTACTGGAATACACCGACAACAGGAAGATCAGTGCAAAGCTATACGGTTTACCGGAAGCACAGCGATTCCGCGAGCTTCGTGAGTATCAAGGCCGGGGTGACGGATACAAGCTACTGTGACAGCACCGGAGTGCAGGACCAGACGTATGAGTACCGGGTAGCTGTCGTGGACACGCAGAACACGACGGGAGTGATGAGCGCGGGGGTAGAAATTAAAATAGTTCCAGCATTTTCAATAAGTGACACCATAACTTTTATAAGTCCAACCGCTAACGATGCTGTCATTGATTTACATGGTAATTTATGGGTTGCATTTGCAAATGGTCAGATCGGAAAATTTGACAGTAATCACACTCAAGTAGCTCAATGGGGTCAACAAGGGTCAGCGGTGGGACAGATCAATGAGCCTGTAGGGATAGTAACCGATGGATTTAATGGAATCTATGTGGCCGAAAGAGGAAATAGAAGAGTTCAAAAGTTTGATACGCTTGGAAATTCCATCTGGACCATCCAATACGACACGACGACACCTAGCCTTCCGTCGTTAAGTATTGCCATTGTGAATGATACTTTGCTGGTGAATTATAACGAGCATTCAATTAAGCGATATACTCTTGCGGGCGATAGTATTGACGCGTGGCAGTTCCCTTTGTACAGAATAGGCAGGTTAATTGAATTGTCCGGTGACACCCTATGTACCAATAATTTGGGGACATATGGAATACTTTTTATAAATAATGGAGCAGTTGTGCTTCAATGGGATATAACGCAAATGCCAAGCGGTGCGATCTTGGATATTGCTTATGATTCAAAAAAAGACTATATCGTCGCGCATTCGACTGATTATCCTTCCGGAAAAATTGATGTTTACTTGTTTGACTCTAACAAACAATTGATGACAATTTTCCAGACCACCCTTTTCCTTAAAAGAATGATTTATTATAAAAATAAACTCTATATGGTCAGTAACTCTGATGTTTTGATTTACAGTTTTTAAATTTGGGGGCACTTTCTTCAATAGAAAGTGCCCCCTCTGCGATTTTTACTTTAGTCTTGATACATAACAACAAGCTTATAATTTCCCCCAGAAACATTTGAACCAATGTCATAGACATGGATGTACGTTTCATCAAACCATACATAAAAGGAATTACCCTCGTTAGAATCACTCCTGTTGTCAAAACAATTATAAACGGCGGAACCAGGATTCTTTATGTTCCCTGTTATGCCGATAATCTTTGAAGCTGTCAGCCCGTGTGAAATCTGTGGATCGCTTGTGCCAGACAAAGTTCCAGTAAACACTTTCCATTTAACGCCAGAACTGGCATTTCCTCCAGCATTGATTTCACCGCTCGCCTTAATGTTACCATTTACTTCCAGCTTCGTTCCCGCAGCCGGCGAGGTAGTTCCAATTCCCACGGCTCCGTCGGCATCGATACACATCTTCGTATCCGAAGCCGAGCATAACGTATCGCTGTGACCCTCGCTGTTCTTGGTCCTGAATTCCAACCGTGTATCATACCCGCCCTCATCAACAGCGGCAATTGCGGCGCCGTAACCGGCGCCATCAGAACCATCTCCGATGTCAAACTGAAGCTGCGAACCGGCGTCCTCGCCGTAACTGGTACCTTGCAGGATCAGTCCTGTATGTTCGGTCCCATCACCGGTCCCGCTGCCGCCCTTCGTGTGCAGGGTGGTTTGAGGACTCGTGGTTCCTATCCCTACATTCCCCTCCACAATCATCCCGTTATCCGGCGCCGGCGTCCCCGCGTAATTCGCCCCCACAGACGCATTTCCCGCTACGCTGAGCTTACTAGCAGGCCCAACGAGACCAAGCCCCACATTCCCGCCCTTTCTCACAAAAATGCTGTTGATATCGTCTCCCCTTACTGAGATAAATGCCCCTTGGTTCTCTAAAGTAGAATCCCAGCGGAAGCCGAACACCGCCGAATTGCCGCTGCTTTCTACAGATTTCCCTACCAGCAGAAAATTATAATCATTCCAGTTGGTCATCCCCGTATTGAGAAACTGGCCGATACCGTTTGTGAAGTCTGGCGAACCGCCGGCAACCACGCTCAGCTTCGCAGCAGGCGACAAGGTGCCGAGGCCGACGTTGCCGCCTTTTTCCACCAGCAGGGCGGGAGTGGTGTCGCCCGCCTTTGCATAAACGCCCAGACGGTCGCTGTCATCGGGGTCCCCGGGCAGGGTGAGATATGCGGTCGGCGCTGTTGTTAACGTTGACATTTTCAGACGTATCCAATAGATCTGCGTCAGATCATCGTCTCCATAGCGCGCCCAGTCATCGGGAGGAGTAAAAACAATAGTGCCATCCTGACTTAAACCCACTGTCCCGTCGGCGATTGATACCCCTGTCCATTCCCATGAGGAGGTGGTAGTATTGTAATGATAGTATTCGGCGCTCAAAGTAAGTCCAACTCCCGCAGTTTCTATATCGAAAAATATCTTTGAAAATTTATGGTAACTTCCTACATAAAAGGCTTCGTCGGTATCCGCCAGCACCGTATACGCAGTGCCGCCGGTTTTCGCTTCTGTGGTTCTGTCCGTATAATCAGAGCCGTCAAAATACTGTACACTGTCAAACGCGCCGGGCCGGACAGTGACCATTTCACCCGGGTTCTCCGTTCCACCAAAGCCTGTCTTCCCATTAGATAATACCTTTATCCCCGACGTCCCGCCGCCAGTGAACAGGCCGTGGGCGGCCACGTCGCCGCCCTGGACCTCTCTCAGGCTTAGATTGTCAAGTTTAAAGGTACTGGCCGTCTTAGAAGAAGATACCCATATCTCGAACTTGCCGGGATCGGCATTTGATTTGAAAAACAGGCAGTGTGTGCCGTCTGTCAAATTTAACTGAGGAGTTTCTTCCAGCGGAAAAGTATTTATCAGGCAGGCTCCCATCTCATAATCGGGGTCGGCGGGGTCGAAATTGCTCTCGGAAACAGTGTATTCAAATTTATACCAGCGGTTACCTACACCTTTAACTGACATGTTTGATACGCTTTGTGACAATTTTCTTGTATAAACACTTTCATTATGTATGTAAACAGCTTTTTCATTCTCTATAGAAAAACCATCCCCGCAATCCCAAGGACTTTCTTCCTCATCTTCTAAAAATCCACCGTCCTCAAGGCTTTCAGGGCCGAGCGCATCCGGGTTCGCCATCTCAAGCTGGCACATCATAGGGTCGGTTCTGCCGGTATTTTGATTCCGGTTTGGCAATATTGTATTGCCTTCATCAAAACCGCTCACCATGTCGATGAAACTGTCGCGAACGCTGTACCAGTTGCCGATAACGGTATTGCCTTTGGATTCGATTTTTACACCGATGTCAGGGGCCTCGAAATAGTTGTTCATGACGACCGTCTGCTGTGTGTTGGGGCCGAGATAGATACCAATGGTCTTTCCATCAGCGTCATAAGAACGGCCGCCATGGAACGTGCATCCGCTGATCACGCTGGCAACGCCCGATTCGACCTTAATCCCGTAAACATCTTCGCTGAGAGCGTTAAAATCTCCCACCCCAACTTGACATGCAAAGATGTTCGTGGCGTTTGCTGCTGAGAGTAAAATACCTGCCTTCGTGGCGTGGTTTATGTTACAGAACTGGAAGAGGTTTGGCCCCCAACCGCCCTGTTTAATGCCGTATTGAAATCGGTACTGTACGTCATTATCCCAGCCCGAATTAATAACCACATTTTCAATAATAATTCCAATACCCGTCATACTTTCTATCGCAGTATGAACACCGTCCTGCTGTCCGCTGACCGACCCGTCGATGGTAATCGTCAAATCCTTGATTACTACGTTGACTGAGAAAGTATTAGCAATTTTTATAGCGGCAATTTCTGTAGTTTTGGTTATTTTGAGGATTGTTTTTAATGCCCCGGCTCCGATAAGCTGAATTCCGTTGCCGGGAGTATGGTATTGATCTCCGTCGTCGCCGATATATACGGTAGAGTCGATCGTATAGTCCCCGCCGGGCAGAAATACAGTTCCTCCTTTACCGATATTCTGCAGATACCGGATTGCGTCAGTTATCCCGGCGCTCGTTTTCTCTCTTGGTATAACCGTGATGGTGCCGCCGATGCTCTGGACCTCAAAGCATTCATTTCCGTAGGTGGTATTTTCCTTCAATGTCAGAATTTTTTTTGAGCTGTCCGAGCCCGCGACGTCAAATATGCCGGCTGGACTCGTGGTGCCTACTCCAATACTATAGGTCATATTGCTTGAGGGACACTCAGTAGAGGGGCTCGTAGTGCCATCGTCGGTTGCCGCTGTTGTAGTATTATCATTTAATGTAATTATCAGCTGGTAAGAGCTTATACCTTCAATATCATAATTCCGATATCCCGTTACCCCGCTCATTTCCTGAAGTGCATCTTCTGAAAGATCAAATTGGTCGGCAGTAGCCGATGCAACAGCACAATGATCGTTACCGAGATAGCCGCCGGGGATTTCCACGATATTTCCTGCTGACAGACCGTGCGCATCGCTATCAATCTTTCTTTTGTCATTCTGCCAGTCATGGTGCGTACATGTGTCCGGAAGTTCCGTTCTGTGGCATTTACGGTATACCTTTCGTGCTGTAACAATGCCGCTGGTGCCAGTTGGAATACCTGTAAGGTCAATTGTTTGATTACTCCCGGTCAGGTCAATTTCGTCTGAAACCGGTCCTCCATTTGTTTCGTCTCCCGCCCCAGTAATAAATGTCACACGGTATGAATATCTTCCAAGCGCAATACTTCCTCCGCTGGCTGCCGTTCCAGTAAGTTTCGATGCCGGCGCCGCTTCACCCTGAATTATAAGATGACCCCTATTTATAAGCTCCTTACCAAGTAAAAGTTCAAGTTTTTCACTTGGACTCGTGGTGCCGATGCCAGCCTTGTCGGTTGCCAGAGAAAGCACGCTGTTCGTTGGCACACCGTCCGTCACCGGCTGTGGTGTGGCGCTGAGATTGCTGTTGACCTGTAAATTAGGCATAACTACCTCCTGTAAATGGTGTGATTGATGGTTTTCGTTCTGTCTGTTGTCTATCTTTTATCCCCTATTTCCCCTTTCTCCAATCGGAGAGGGGCCGGGGAAAGAAATCAAACCTGTTTCCCTATCCCCACCGCACCGTCGCACCTCACCTCAAACCGGCACCGGGGCGTGCCGTTTACGGTACCAGCCGCCTCGGTCGTTGATGCGCTGCCTTGCTCAACGAACAGCATCATTGACGGCCCGCCGATCCCGATGCCGATACGGCTGCCGCCTTCGCCCTCGACCATAAGAACGCCGTCACAAATTTCATGAATCATAAACGCCTCCTTTAAAAAAATGACCGGGTTTTATCAGCAGGACCTCTCCCGCCTGCGGCAGACCCTCTCCTGTCAGAGAGGGTGTCAACCCCTTTCTCCAATCGGAGAAAGGGGACATGGGGATAGAGGTCAAATCTTTTCCATATTCCTCTATCCCGCCGCGACCTCCTCTTTCTTCGCCCCTGCCTTTGCCTTCACCCGATTGCGTTCCAGTTCCCCTTCCAGTTCCAGTATCCTGCCCTTCATGAGCGAAACCAGGTTTATCAGATTGTCCAGCCGGTCGTTGTAATGTTTCAGGACCGTCTCGAACTGCTCCTTTGCCTGGTACACGTTCAGCTTTGCCTGTATCGCCTCCTGACACACCGCGTCAGGATTGATGGTGTTGGGCTGCATCCTTGCTCCTTTGTTGATGGGGTGGTTTGTTGGTAAAGTTTCCGGCTTTATGCTCTGCGGCAGCGCCGTCAGCTTCTGAAAAATCTTGAAAACACCCTCCGCGTCCGGCAGACACGGAGGTATCCTTCCTTTCGGGCAGTTCCTGTACTCGGTCATTCCGCGGTTTCTCTGCGAGGAGCAATACCGGCACTCCCCGGCAGGCTCAACCTCCGTAAAGCGGTAATCATATCCTGTCTCACGCCAAGCAAGCCGGAATTCAGGCCGGACAATGGTAAAAATGGCGATGATGTTTACCTGCGTACACAGGGCCATGTGCAGGAGGCCGGAATCAACTGTAACGACCGCTTTGCATCGGTTCAGCAGGGCAACGGTCTCAAGAAGGGAGAGTTTGTCTATCAAGTCTATTGCACCTTTGGGGCAGGCGTGCATTGAGATTGCTTCAAGTTCGTTACGCCGTTCTATCACCGGTTTTGAAGACCCCACTGCAATGACCTGATGACCGCTTTTTAACAGCAGGCCGGTCAGCTCCTGCCATCGCTCCAAAGGCCATGTCCGTGTGGGCCAGGTAACGCTCGGATGTATCACCACGGCCTTTTCAAACTCGATTCCAAAACCCGTGATTTTCTCATCCAGCAAGCCGTGCTCTTTTTCAGTGACCGGCACTTCAAGCCATTTCTCAGAGTCAGGCAGAATTTCATTGAGCGCAATCAGGGAGCAGACGTCAACAATGGAGCTGCCGTAGTAGTCTATGGGGGGCTTGAACGTGGAGGAAAAGAAGGTCAGGAAATACCGTGCATAACCGTGCCGGCGGAGCTCGGTATACGTGCCGTCAAGCTCCTTCTGTTCATCAAAAAAGTACGAGGCATCTACATGGGGATTATACCTGAACAGTTCCGGGTAGTAACTGTAAACGTCGAGAGCGTATCCCGGAAACCTGCGTTTCAGTTCCCGTACTGCAGGAGTGGCGCAGATCGTGTCGCCCACACCAAGCGAGGTGCACCAGACCGAGATCCGGCAATCTTTTTGCAGGGCCGCAGGAACAGCCGCAGGAAGCGTCAGATAGTGTTGATTATGTCCTGTCCTGTCCTGTCCTGTCCTGTCCTGTCCTGTCCTGCAGCAGACGGCTGGTTTTCAGCGCGCTGCACAATGGGGCGGGTGCGCATCGCATCGTACCTCCGACTTTACTGACGGTGTGATGAACTCTTAACGTGCGTATATGATTATACCTATTCCCTTCCGGAATTGCAACGAAATCGATTTCGTTGTTGATATCTGTTATAAAATCAAAATGTGGACATTAGGAAGAAAGAGAATTATCGCTGTTTACAGGTCAATGTTCAGCGTTACCGCATTTTTATCACAACCTCAGAAAATCCCCTCTTTGCCACCGCCAGAAAAGATTGCGTGTGTATGCCCGGTTGAAGATTTAGTTTACATGCGGTGGTGCCACAGCAGGTGCCACAACCCTGTGGCCCCATGGGGTCTTTTAGAGTATTTTACCGTAAAAGGCAAAAATGAAAAAAGCCCTAAAACCACGTTTTTCGCATATTTAAAGGCTTTTGGATGGTACGCCCTGCAGGATTTGAACCCGCAACCCTCTGGTCCGAAGCCAGATGCTCTATCCAGTTGAGCTAAGGGCGCGCAAAGGTGCGGTAAAAATACGCTGTGCCTTTCCATAACGGAAACGCGAAGCGTATTTTAATCGAACAGGCATGGTAAAGGTGCCGGTTCGCCATGAACACCCGCCACCCATCGATCGATGACTCTCCCTGCGACGTTCTGCTCGCCTATCCGGCGGAACGCATCAACGTTTTCAGCTACATGGCGCCTCTCGGCCTTGCGGGCATCGCGGCGGTCCTAGAACAGCGAGGGTACGGGGTGCGGGCCGTCGATTTCGCGCACTATACGCGTGATTTCCGGCGCGACCTTGTCAAGTGGAAACCGGCGGTCGTGGGGATCGGCGGCACGACCTCGACGCGCAAAGGAAGCTTCCTGACGGCCCGTCTCGTCAAGGAGACTCTTCCCGATACCGTTGTGGTGTACGGCGGTGTCCATGCGACGTTCACGGCAAAGGACACGCTCGACAATGTCCCCTGGATCGATTACGTCATCAAGGGTGAAGGCGAGCTATCGTTTCTCGCGCTGTGCGATACGCTGACGGGCGCCGCCGCCGTTCCCCGGGAGAAGATCCCCGGCCTTGCCTACCGCACCGGCGGCGGAATCGTTGAAAATCCCGCGGTGCGCATCGACGACCTCGACGCGCTTCCCCTTCCCGCGCGGCACCTGTTTCCCGCGCCGTTCAAGCTGACGATTGATTTTGTCAATGTCAAGGCCGACTGCATCGTGACCTCGCGCGGATGCCCGGCATGCTGCGATTTCTGCTCCGCGTCGCGCATGTTTCCCGGCGGCGTGCGCTACCGGAGCATGGACCATGTCGCCGCTGAAATCGAAGCGATCCGGGCCCGCCGGCCGGTAGGAGGGCTCAAGCTTTTCGACAGCACGTTCACCGCGGACCCGGAACACGTCCGCCGTTTCTGCCGCATGATCGCGCCGCGCGGGCTTGTTTGGGAATGCGAAATCCGCGCCGACGGCCTTGTCGACGAGGCGCTCCTCGCAGACATGAAGCGCGCGGGATGCTGCTATGTGAACATGGGTCTCGAAACGGTGAGTCCCCGCCTGCTGCATCAGAGCGGAAAGAACATCTCGGTCGCCAGGGCCGAAGCAGTGCTGGATTCCTGCAAAAAACTCGGCATTCTCACGAAGGTGTTTTTCATTTTCGGCCATCCCGGTGAGACCTACCGGGAATGCATCGAGGACATCCGCTATATGAAGTCCCACAAAGACACGATCGATTTTTACGCGACTACCGTCGGCATGCGGATATATCCCGGAACCCCGCTCGAACGGAAACTGCGCAGGCAAAGGGGATACACGGACGGCTTCTCGTGGGCACGTTATCGGCCGCCGTGGAAAAATCTCCCTCTGCTTGAATTCGGCGACGTGCGCATTCTCTTTCAGCCGCAGCAGGGTCTCTCCCATTTCCTCCGGATAATCCTCCGGCTTGTCGTACAGGGAACGGTCCTGTCCAGAGAGTACATCGTCCGTTTCGTCATCATCCAGGGAGGGGTGAAAACGGCGGCGCTCATCACGGCAGCGTGCCGGCATGCGACGCACCGGGTGCGCCGCGGTGCGGGACGCGGCATGCATAGAATTGCCCATGCTTTCCGGGTCCGTGCGAACGCATGAGTCATTACCTATATTAATAATTGCGGGCCGTGAAGCTATGAACGATCACTACGACATCGTCATCATCGGGGCTGGGCCGTCCGGGCTCAACGCCGGACTGCACGCGGTCAGAAGCGGCGCGACGCATTCAATTCTTCTTGTCGACAAAGTCGTACCGTGGGAACATCCGATCAGGTGCGCGGAAGCGGTCGGCCGCCTGAGCCTTGAAGATGCGATCGACGTGAATCCCGCGTGGATCCGCTGCGTTATCACCAGCGCAAGCTTCCACTCGCCGGACA
>JAFGDP010000156.1 GCA_016932075.1 Chitinispirillaceae bacterium
GGGCAGTCGCATGCGGTGTATGCGATTGACCTGGAGGGGGATACTTCAAAACAACTCGTGGCCGGGACCGAGTTGCAGCAGCCATATCTTTACGCTGGGGAAAAAGCGTACTCGGACAGCGTTCTGAACGGCTGGCTAGGCTTATACAATGATCCACAAATCCTTCAGTGCGTTTTGTCGTATAAGATGCATTATTTCTGGAAAAACCGCAACAATCTTGAAATTATTTTCACTGGCAGTTCACAACCTTATGGAGGGATTGACTGCAGGTTGATTACGGGATTCTCCTCGATAAACATGTCATATCCTGCCTGCGGTATATCAGGAACAACTATTTTAGTTAATAATTATGTGTTGAATCTCTGCCCGAAGATACGCATTGTCTGTATGGGTTTGACACTGTACTGGCTTGCTGATTCGGGTGGAAATGGATGGAATCTGTGGACTGCAGGAATTACATCAAATAAGGGGTATATCTGTGATCAGGAGCATCAGTTCTGGGAGGATACTATTTCGCCCGAGTATGAAGCAGCTATTATTGGCGCCCCCTATTGCGATGACGGCGTGACTGATACTTTCGGATTCCTTGGGGTAGGGTGTGGGGGATGGGGCCCGGATACGCCGTCCTGCGGGGGAAGAATCGATTGGGATACGGGAGATGGAACATATAAGGATAACTTTGCCCTTTTTAAAACGTGCATTGAAAGACTTGCCACTCGAGGAATCCACTCGATAGTGGTGATTTTTCCAGAAAATCCGGGTTTTAAGTATACCGATCATTTCATGATAGGTGGCCCATCGTGGCCGACCGGCAGAGCGGTTGTAAGTCAATTGCGGTTTCTTGAAAATGGAAATCCATATTACCATTTTTACGATGCGTACAATTATGGAAACCATGATTATGTATCTTCTGATTACTGTAATTCAAACCATTTATGCGTCGATGGCGCGAAAAAGTTTACTGAACGGCTTAATGCACTTATTGATTCGATTCTTAATAAATAAAGATGATCGCCGTCGGGGCGTTTGGCAATAATATAGAAGCGATATAATTCCATGCAAGATACCGTTGAACTGTTTTTAATCAGGGGTTAATGTGAGGAGGGGCCTTTAATATGTCAATTTTATTTTTCAACCGAAGATCGTTGTGCGCGGCAATGGCAGTCTTTGCTTTGTGTGCTCCATTGACGGATAACAGTGAGCGGCCTGCTGACCTTCCTCACCCGGGAATGAAAAAAATCAACAGCTATGGACAATCATTCATGCAGGGATGGAACGATGTCTCTGCATCTTCTGAAGAAAGGCCGGGTATAAAGAGCATTTTTTCCTATGACTATTGGATTGATTCTACGGAGATAACCCAGAGACAGTATCATAACATTACAGGAAGGAATCCGGTTCCGGAGTCCGGCCGGTATGGCGCAGGGGATCAGTACCCGGTCTGCTTCGTATCATGGTTTGATGCGGCATTGTATTGCAATGCAAGGAGCAAAGCCGACGGATTGGATACGGTATACAGGTATACCGGACGATATGCGGCGCCGGACGGGAGCGTTTGCGATCTAGAAGGCCTCATAAGCGATTATTTAAAAGACGGATATCGTCTTCCTACGGAAGCTGAGTGGGAATTTGCTGCAAGGGAGGCGTCTACCGGGCTGCCATTGAGCACAACTTCGGAACTTATTGCTGCGGAGAGCGTCGCGTGGTTCGGGGCAAATTCTCCGGGAACGTCGCAGCCGGTCGCCTTGAAGAAACCGAATTCCCTTGGATTGTATGATCTTTCGGGAAATGTGTTTGAATGGACCAATGACTGGAAGGGAGGGTATAACGGTGATGCCGTTGTCAATCCGATAGGTTTTTTCAACCCGAACAGCAGGTTGGAAAGGGTGTTGAAGGGCGGATCGTATAATCACGGTTTTGAATATCTGCGTCCTTCCTACCGTTCCACGCCGTTTTTTGCGGCAGTATCTTTACGTTCAGAATATGTAGGCTTTCGCTGCGCGAGAGGCGCAATACCCGATGGCCATTATCTCAAGGACGCAGGTTCAATAGTGTTTAATTTTGACTACGACAGCCTTGGATTGTATGATGACCCTGTCGGCGGCGAAGCACAGCAGGATTTTGCGGTTAAAATGCATCTTTTCTGGAAGTTCCACCGTGAGCTTGACGCCGTTTTTATCGGTGACCCGACCCTCTACTGCGGCATCGATTGCGGCGAGATAACCGGTTTCAAGTCGCTGAACATGGGTTTTAACTATTGCGGGATTTCCTGTATGTCAAATATCATGAGCAATTATCTGTTCGTTCATGCTCCCAAATTGAAGCTTATCGGCATACATGTCCCTTTTTATTTTGAGCGGTATACGGACATTGCCGAAAACGTCATAGGGCAGAGCACTGGATACCGATACGATAAGTCGCATGATTTCTGGAAAGACGGCGTTCCGGACGGATTTGATTCGGCAGTCGTGCGACAGCCGTTTCCTTCGCTCGACGACCATTCATGGGATTCTTCGGGGATGCGAACGTGGTACTGCAAAGGTTGGGGAGACACGATTCCTGATACGACGTATGCAAGACACTGGACGATAAACGATTCAGGCTATCAGGCGCAGTTCTTGGAACTGGTAAGGATGATACAGGAGACATCGGCACGAAACATTCATCTGCTTGTCATTAATTTTCCCGAAAGCCCGTATTATAAAAATGCATCCTATTATACCAGATTTGGGCCGGGTTGGGAGACGGGAAGGGAAGTTATCGCTCAAATTAAAGCGCTGGAGCGCATGTATCCGTATTTTCATTTTTACGATGCGAATCTTGATGGAAATCATGATTATACCTATGACGATGCCGCAGATTATGACAGGTTATGCCCGCAGGGTGCGGCAAAGTTGAGCGGACGCATAAGCACGTTGATCGATTCAATAATAGCCAGGTAGACGAGCGCGGCTGCTTTGGGGGGTTGCGGCGATCCTGTCGGATAAAAAAACATTCAGGACTACCGAGCAAGGTTGATGGTCTTTGTCTCGGAAAAACCGGCTCCCTCGACCTTGAAGATAACGACGCCTTCGGCAAGTTTCGGGTTGTTGAAACTGATCTGGTGCGTACCCGGGGCGAGAAATTTTTCACAGGAGAGTTTGTTGATTTTCTGTCCTGTCATCAGAAAAGCGGAGATGGTGAGCCTCTGAGCGCGGGCCACACGGATAATAAGCATTTTGGTCTCGCTGTTGAACTCGATTTTCGGTCTGTTTCCAGCCGACCATTCGAGCGCGACCGGTTCTGCGGGTGCCGGAGCCGACCGGTAGATCACTTTAACCGATACCGCGCTGAGCGGGTAGCCGGCCATAAGCGCTTTAACGGTGAGAGTATCGGCATTTTTCAATGTCAGCGGCACCGAAACGGGTCCCAGAATCTTTTCGGCCGAAGGTGCGAGCGCCAGTTGTGACGCCCCAGGCGCGCAGCCGTGCGGCTGGTCTGAAGGCGGTTCCGATACAAGCCGCGAAAAGATGTCGCTCCCGTCCGCGCCGATTACCTCGAGCTTAAGCTGACACGAAGTTCTGAAATCATATATCACGGTGCCCATTGAATTGTTGACAATACGGTACCGTACCATCAGAAAATCGCCGGGGTTGTAGACTTTTTTTTCGGTTGCCGTGCTGAAAGAGACGCCGTCAACCGTGTCGGTATTGCTGTTCAGGAAAGCCGGATTACGGGCGGCAGGCGATACACGGTAAGCAGAAAACGCTATCATGCAGCTCGCCGCGAAAAACAGCATGAAAGATCCCGGATTTACGCATTTCATAGATTTGTCGGAGAATCGGTGCGATTAAAAAAGTGACGTGCCGGCTTCTGTTATTAAAAATACTATAACATTGTATGCGTATTTTATCGAAAACGCTTTTTCACCGTTTGTTTCACCGCTGCAACCGTGCCGGCTATGCAGAGCAGGATCACGCATCCCGCCACGAACCAGTCCCCGAGCGCTCGATAGATGGACATGGCCGCAGTAATCGGTATGGCGCGCGTGAGTATCGTTGTGCTGTACAGCGGTGTGCTGCCGTTGACCGCGCCTGTCGGATCAACGAACATGCTTATGCCGGAATTGGCGCAGCGCGCCAGGGCAATGCCGTTTTCAATGGAACGCATGCGCGCCATCATGGCGTGGTGATACGGACCGCTGGATCTGCCGAACCAGCCGTCGTTGGTGATATTGACCATGAGATTGATCCCTTCGCGCACTCGACGCCGCACAAAGTCGGGGAAAATGCTTTCGTAGCAGATGAACGGCGCCGATGAGATCATTTCCCCGACGGTAAAAACGGTTTTTCCGGAACCCCTTTGGAAATCCGCTTCGCCAAGATTGACCCTTGATAAAAGCGGGAACAGCCCTTCGAAGGGGATCGCTTCGCTGAAAGGCACCAGTTTTATTTTGTGATAGGGTTTGAAATCAGGCGTGCAGGTGTCAGCATAGAAGGCGCTGTTGAAAACATGCGTTTCATACGATGACCCTGACTTCGCTTGCTGCCAGTCAAGCGAGCCGAAGATCAACGGCGTTCCAACGCGGCGCAGTACGGCCGAAAGTCGCTTTTGGTAATTCCTGCGGTGGGTGATATAACAGAGAAAAGCGCTTTCGGGAAGGACCATCAGGTCCGGTTTTTCACGGGAGGCGCTTACCATGAGCGATTCACACACGGCGAATGCGGTGTCAAGCAGGTCATTTCTCCAGCGGAACTGGTCGATGTTCGGCTGTAAAAGCGAGATTTTCGCACGATTTCCCGGCGTTTGCCGGATGTCACGCATGCGGAGCAATCCGCCGATGCAGATGACAAGAAGAACAGAGACAAACACGGTCGGCGGGAGCAGCAGTTTATGCTGCGTGGCGCCATTGAGCATCTTATGCAGGGACTGCCACACCAGGGTGTTTCCCATGACAATAATGAAGGTCAGACCCCAGACGCCGGTGACCGATGCCAGCTGCGCGAGAGGCAGAAGCGGCGTCAGGGCGTAGCCGAGAAAAGCCCACGGGAATGCCAGATCACCGAGTGTGCGCAGGTAATCGATCGTCACCCAGATGGCCGGGAATATGAAAACGTACGCTTTAGGGAAAGAACGCACCGTGATACGGAAGAGAAGGCCGGCGGCAAGGTAAAGGCATCCGATGACCGCCGATGTTAAAAAGAGACCTATGATGACGAGGTGCCATAATCCTTCGACGTTATCGAAGACAAGCCAGTGATATTGTCCGAATGCAGCCGTATATCCATAAAGGTAGCTATGGAGCGCAGCACGTTTAAGGGACGGCTGGACTGCGAATCCGAAAAGCGGCAGGAGAACGATGAAGCTCAGGAACGGAAAAAGCGCCAGCGACCAATGCGTTTCGTGGTTGAGCGGGGGCAGCGCGAACGAGTAGAGCGCTCCGGCGGCCAAAGGGATCCACCACCGTGAGCCGGACTGGTAATAGACGGCAAGCTTCCTGAGAGAGTTCTGGAACGCCGAATTCATTAAAAGGCGAAGGTGACGCCGAAGCCAGCGAGCCCGAGCCCGCCGAGTATGTCCAGTATCAGCGCCCAGGTGAAAGCGCCGTTGTAGTCGTCCTGAAGTTTTTCATATTCGCCGGGTTGGATATCCGCGGGAAGTTTATTTTCGATGTCCTTCCAGTCGCTGTAGGCGCCAGCGGCTTTTATCGACATGACAGCCCCGGCAATGGCAGCGGCGGAACCGACGCCAAGAAGGCCGTACCGGATTATTTTGATATTTCCCGGTTTTTCCGTTTTCGCAGGCGTCGCGTCGGCGGTCTGCGCCTGCGGGCTGTCGTTATACGAATAGGGCTGGTTCTCCTGGACGGGCTGGATTTTTTCGTTGACGGTAAAATGGAACTGGCCGTTCTGATTGAACGTGCTTTGCCTGATGACAATGCCGGGGTTCTGGGATTTGATGCCGTACACTGAGTAACGGACGTCGATACAGTTTAAAACAACGGGACCCGATTTTTTCTGGACCGTTATGCCGTTCCAGTCAAATGCGCCGGCTTCCTGAGCGGTCGTTTTGTTGTATATAGCGTCGTTTATTGAAGTGAAAACGACCGGGTGTTCCTTTGTCCCGTCGACGGTGCAGCCGCCCAGTATCGTAAGGCCGGTGAACTGCTTGAAGATGAGGGCGCAGCCTTCCTTTATGGTCAGCGATTTTCCTCTGGGGACAGTGATATCCTTTTCCACGATGAAGGGATTCCCCGCCGAATCAAGCGTCATGTTGCCGAGGTCGCCGCTGATGGTGGTCTGGGCGTATGCTGACGCGATAAAGGCCGCAATCGTCAGAATCGTTTTCAGGCTGGTCATGGCTGAAGCTCCTTGAAGGTTTATTTTAAACCGGACAGCTGTTCATTCGCCGCTTTGTATCGCCGATGTTCGGGAGTGCTGCTGTACAGTTTCTTGATAACGTTCCATGCGTTTTGCGCCTGTTCGCGATTGCCCGGCGCCGCGGGATTTTTGCGGTATATATCGGTACGGACAAGGGCGGTATAATACAGCGCGTCATCCCTGATCTCGTTGCGTTTGCGCATGATGCTCGGTTTGGTGAGCGCATTTTCAAGGCTGGTTATCGCCTTGTCATTCTTGCCGAGCGTGTTGAACAGCCTGCCGCAGAGGTAATCGTACTGGGCGTCATCGACAGGCTTGCTGTTGGCGATGATAAAAGCGTCTTTGGTGCGGCCCGCGGAAATATACGCTTCAAGAAGCAGAAGCGTTTTCAGCTTAGGGTCCATAGCGCCGGGCCTGGCTGCTTCAAGCACCATGATCGCCTCGGCGGTTTTTCCGGCTTTCAGGGAATTCTTCACTATGATTACGGGGTCATTGGTGCCGTATTTCGTCTGCAGCTGCTGGATGGTAAGCTTTGGCTTGTCGGGTTCCTTGTTTCCAGGAATAACTGCCGGCGCAGAAATTTTCTGCTGCCTCAGGGGTGGCGTCTTGGCCGCCGGAGTCACCATTTTCGGAATTTTTGCCTGGACAGGCGGTACTGCCTGCGTTGACGACGAAAGCGGCTTAAGGTCCGACGGTGACGGCGGCACCGGTGTAGCCGGGGTCTGAGGCGCGGCCGGCGTTTCAACTGCTTTGGCCGTGTCCTGCAGCCGGGGGTTTGACGGGCGCGAAACAAAAAAGAAAACGGCTGCCGCGGTGACCAGGACGGCCGCTGCGGCGATTGACACCGGAACAATGTTTTTCTTAAGCCCGGGCCACGGATGCGGGAGTCCGAGTGTTTTTTTCTTGGAGGCTTTCGCGTAAAAAGCGGAGGGGTCCTTGAAGAAAGTCCGCAGAACAAGTGCCGGATCGTCGTCGGTCAATGTCCGGTGGGCAGTTTCGAGTTCTTTGAGAAGCTCGGTCGTTGAAGCGAACCGCATTTCTTTGGCGGACTGGAGGCACCGCTGCGTGATTTTTACAAGCTCCGGGGCGATCGGGAAATCGAATTCCGAGAATTTACGGTACTCGTTCACGATTTTCTTTTTCATCAGGTTGGTGATGGTTTCCTGAGGAAAAGTCTTGGTGCCGGTAAGCATTTCGTATAGTATGGCGCCCAGCGAATAGATGTCGGTGCGGCCATCAATGGCGATGCCGTCTATCTGTTCAGGCGAAAGATACTGCATGGTACCGACGATATTGCCTTCAACGGTATGCAGGCTCGCTTCGGTAGGCCGCGCAATGCCGAAATCCATGAGCTTGACGTCGCCGATCCTCGAAACCATGATATTCGCGGGCTTGAGGTCGCGGTGGATGA
>JAFGDP010000015.1 GCA_016932075.1 Chitinispirillaceae bacterium
TGATCGTCACCGCGGCCGTTGAGGTGGCAGGTGTGCTGCTTATATTTTCCTACCTAGTCGTGCCGGCAGCCTGCGCCATGCTCATTACCGCTTCGCTCAGGAAACAGCTTGCGTTGGGCTGGCTTTTCGGTGTCGCGGCGATCGTGGTGGGGCTCTTTTTATCGGCGACGCTCGACTTTCCCACCGGCGCGGCGATCGTGTGCACGTTCGGCATACTATTTTTATTAACAATAGTTACGGCAGTGACCGTGAAGAGGCGATAGTCGGACCGTTTATTCGTTGGCCGGAAATATAAACGGTCCGGTACGAGGGCAGGGCAGATCATCACATGAGGGTACTTCAGCCGATGCTCAGCCATATACACTGTTCCGGAAAAACAGCACCGGCGGCCGTGGCAACAGTGATGTTGCTCCTGCTGACGTTACGGGGAATAGACGGCTCTCCGGCTGCTGATCATGCTGCAGACCTTATCATCCCGCCTGATAATTCGACCACCGCCGATACCCGTCCTTCAGACGATCCGTTTATTCCCCATACCGACGACCTGAGCATACCCGGGTCAACGCACATCGAATGGTCGCTTTCAGGAGCGTCCGGCGCCTCTTCCTATGACGTGTACCTGTCCGAGGACAGTTGCATTGACATGAGCGATCTTATCGCCTCCGCCTGCACCCGCACCGCGCTGCCCGTATGGAACCTTAAAATCGGCACCACTTACTACTGGCAGATCCGCGTCAATGACAGCGACGGCACGGCACGCACCACCAACCGGCTCTCCTTTTCAACGCCCATGCTCTGGCCGCGCATGATCTACCTCGACGGCACCACGAACGTCCGGGACATCGGCGGCAGGAAAAACAAGGACGGCACCATGATACGCCAGGGCCTGTTCTATCGCAGCGCCGAATTCAACCAGAACCACGTTCTTACGGAAAAAGGAATGCAACAGGTCATGGATCTGGGCATTGCCTGTGAAATCGATCTGCGAAACGACTTTGAGAACCCACGGCCCGTACTGCCGCCGTCTGTCCATTACTTCAGGCCGCAGGGTCCTGACGGCGGCGGATTGTCCGCGTACCAGTATGGCCTTCGTTACAACGGCCCCCAGTACCGTGACGTTTTCAGGGAGATTGCCAGGAAGGAGAATTATCCGGTCATCTGTCATTGCCGCGCAGGCGCGGACCGCGCCGGAACCGTGACCGCGCTGCTCGAAGCGATACTCGGCTGCACCGAACAGCAGATCAATGAAAATTATGTATGGACCTCGCTCTCGGTATATGGCCTCAGGGACAGCGCCGACTTCACGTGGGAACAATTTATCACCGAGATCAAGTCCCATGACCAGACCTATGGCTCCCTGTTAACCGGCGCGTGCAATTATCTGATGCGGCAGGGATTGACCATGGACGAAATCCATTCGATCCGCGCCGTTCTTCTGGGGGAATCGCCGCCGCCTGATCCGGTAATCACGTTTACCATCATGAAAACCGCAAAAATCCTTTATGTCAATAACCCGTTGCCGCGCACCGGCCGTGACATAACAGAACTGGCAGTGTACTCGCTTTCAGGAGAAAAACTATACGACTTCAACAGGGAGAACTGTACCAGCACACTGAACGTGACGCTCCCCCGGTTCGGCGCAGGCGTGCGGATCGTGCGTTGGAGCGAAGAAAAGACGGTCCGCGGCCTCCCTGCACAGTGATCAAGGTTCCGTTGCTCGCGCTACGCTGATAGCCAGCGCTGCGGAGTGAAAATTCTTCGCACTAATGGCGCAGCGCTGTGCCTTTGATTTTCCCCTGTTTGTTCATTACCTACGGAAGGCGTAATCTGCCAGGCAACTTCGGCCCGTCCCTTCTCCCGGCCCGCCCGTCCGAATCTACGTTTCGTCCTCGCCTTATCAAGGCACGAAACGGCCCCGGCCTTGACAAGCCTGCGGGCGAAACAGATTCTCCCGGTTACGCGGTCCGGGAGAGAGTGGACGGGGCCATGGGAAATGTGCCTTATCGCGCAAATCACCCGTGCCGGAATAAGCTTTGGTTACGAAGAACCCTTCGGCAGATGCTTAAGAGTGGTTTTCTTGATTGAAGTTACCCGCCTGAAGATCAGGGTGTTTTTGTCCTCAATGATCCAATCGAACTCCTCACCTTTTTTCATGTGCATTGCCTCAGCCAAGGCGACAGGGAAATTCACGTAATACGACCTGTTGGTAGGCCGTTCCACTTTCTGCATTTTTACCCGATAGCCGTCATGCATGCGATACCCCTTTTTAACAAAATACGTTATTCTATTACCATAATGTTCTGGAAGCAAAATTCGTCACCAGGGACGGACTGGCCCTTTCCATCGGCTCCGAACCCATTGAAAATGAGGATGGTGACGGCATGGAAATGGGTGCCGAGCGCTACAAACAGGATTGCGAACTAAAGGCGTTCAAGCGACTCGCGCCACAAATAAAGGCAATGTTCCCCCTGTTGCGCATCTGTCTTTTATGCGACAGCCTCTATGCCGCCGCAACAATTATGGATATCTGCAAACAGTATGGCTGGGCATTCTGCATCTCATTCAAGGAA
>JAFGDP010000016.1 GCA_016932075.1 Chitinispirillaceae bacterium
AGCGGCGCGGTACGCGGAAACAAGCTCTTCGTTCGATAATCTTCCGGTGAAGATGGTTTGCCCTTTCCTCCTATAGATTTTGCACAGGCTCAGATATTCCGGGAGATAGGCGAACCCGCCGTCGGCAAACACAAGGGGCATGCCGACCTCTTCGAGCGCCTTGAGCAGCATGAGCTGGTTCTTGCGGACTTCGACCCGCGCGACGCAGAGCACGAAATCACGCACGTTGAAACGCTCCTCAAACAACGCTGCCGGAGCATCGATTACCGACGGCGCGGAACCGAACGGCACCACGCTGATCCGGGCCGAGGGAAACGATCGGGCAAGGAGTGCGGCTTCGGTTTCACCACATGCAAGGAGCCTGCTCGCGGCGCGTGCGGTATACGACGACGTGACAAGGGGCACGGGCTGCGCTTCGGCATACACCGCGTCAAGTGACGGAAGGGTCTCGCGAAGGTCATGGTCAGCGGTCACATAGTCGCGGAACCATGCGAACGATGAAACCGCCTTGTGATAGTACAGGGGAAAGTCCTCCTGGAGCGTGGTCACCACGAACGGAACATTATGCGCAACCGCGTTTTTTGCATACGGCTCGATGATAAACGGCAGCGTGAGGTTGAAGAGATGGACACAATCAAAGGATCCGA
Source organism: Chitinispirillaceae bacterium (assembly GCA_016932075.1). Next base: position 648 of record JAFGDP010000016.1, read on the forward strand.
TCGACTCGAGGTCTTCGTCGGAGGAGAAGGTGACCTCGACATTCCTCTGCTCAAGCTGCGCCATGAGCTTTTTCGCGACCACCGTGTCCCCGCCAGGATGCTCGAACATGTTGGAGCGGTTCTGGAACAGGACCTTCAGCTTTTTTGATCGCGGGCGCAAGGAGGGCGTGCGGGCCGAAGCTGCACGGACCGCATCCTGTGCTGTTTCAGAAAATAACGGGGTACCGGCAGGGCTCCCATGCGCATCAAGGGGAGCGGCCGACGGGTCTCCGGAGGACTCCCGGTGCTTCTCCCGCAGAAGCGCAAGCACGGTTTTAAGTGATTCGTCGTGTTCAAAGAGTTTGACGATCCGCTGATTACGCAGGAGCAAGTCAAAGGCCGGTATGATAGCGTTCTGCCGTATGTTGACATAGAGATTGGCGATCAGGTTCCTGAGCGCCAGCTGACAAGCCGATGGGGCTGTGCCTTCGGAGCTGCGGAAGGAAGCCTGTGCAAAATCGTAATACCGTACCCCCGCGCGGAACAACTCCGGACTGTTCCTGAGCGCCTTGGTCAGAAAACAACCCCATTTTTCCAGGTAGTGCGGCATGCTTTCCGTGTTTTTTCTGGTCGCGTCGGCCATGGATATGCTTGACTTTGCCTCCAGATGGATGAGCGTGGCATCCGGGACATACACGACCTTTTTTCCGCGGTAATGGATCTTGAGACAGAGGTCAACATCTTCATAATACATGCGGAATACCGGGTCAAATCCGCCAACATCGTTAAAAAATGTTTTCGGGACCATGAGACAGGCGCCGGTCACGGCGCCGAACTCTTTTACGGCAGCCGCTTCATCGCAGGAAAAGGGAAGATTCCGCGCACTATGGACCGGCAGCCGGTTTTCCATGAAAACGATACCGGCGTGCTGGATAGTGAAGTTTGAATACACAAGGCGACCGCCCGCGACACCCACGGTCTTGTCGCTGAACACGGAGCAGAGCGGTTCGAGCCAGTGCCGGAAAAACAGGATATCGTTATTGAGAAACAGCAGGTGGGAATGTTTAGCGCAGGACGCACCGGCGTTGCAGCCCCCCCCGTATCCCGCATTTTCTGGAAGCGAGACGGCGGAAAGCCATTCATAGTCGCGCCGTGCCGCGTCAAGAAGATCTGCGGTTGTGTCGGTGGACGCGTTGTCCACGATGATGAGCTCAAGCGGGATTGTGTCGGGAAGGGCACGGACAAACGAGTCAAGAAACTGCTTTGTCATGGCGACCTTATTAAAGACCGGCACGATGATTGATACGCCTGTTATCGAAGCAGGCAGCGTGAAACCTTCTTCAAAGGTGCGTTCCTGACCATTGACTGATGCCTGTTTCTGCAGCCAGGTCTCAATTAGTATGCCTGCCTGTTTGTCGTACCGCATGAACAGGGGGCGCAGAGATTCAACCTTTGCGATATCCGACGGAAACGGAAAGAACGCGGCCGCCAGTGCCGGATTCAGGGAGGATTGCGCGGCAAGGAACGATTTGAACCTGGTGACCCCGAGGTCGAATACCTGCTGCAGCGGGACGGGAAAAGCAAGGGAAAACGCGGGACGGAAACCGCGTAACCGGTTCTCTCCTTCTGGAAGCGCGAGGGTGGAGAGCGACAGAAATGCGCTGTCGCCGCTCACCCACGCCGCGTCGTACGCGTGCGTGTAAAGCCAGTGGTTGAACGAACACCGGCAGAAGGCCTCATACCGTTTTACTTCCTCATGGTTCACGATAACACTTTTTTCAAGCAATGCACCAATCCAGGCATTGACCAGCCTGATGACGCCGGCGGTATCGCGGCTTTGCAGGCAGCGTAAAAGGAGAGCGTCGAGCGTCTGATAGCCCTTGGGAACCGGTTCGGGATCATGGCGAATGAGAGAGTGTGCTGACGAGGGGGATGGCGGTGCGTCTCTCCTGGTGCCGGGCATAGGAAGGGGCCGTTTCTTCGGGAAAGGGCGGTGCGGACAGGATCTATTTTTTCCGGTTTTTTTTGTCTTCCTCAAACAGGTCCAGAAAACGGTTCTCGTACAGTTCGAACAGGTTCCAACGGTCAAGCTCCCGCTTGAGCTCGGTTGCCTTGGAACGGTTCAGGCGTGCTTCGTTGAACAGCCGCTCGATCTTCTCCATCACCACGTGCGGTACCTTCTCCTCCTCGACGTGGGCGATCTCGTCATCGTTTTCCTTGTTTACCGAAGGGAAGAACTCGCGGATGCGCTCCTCGATAAGGGCGAGCTGCTGGTTCATTTCTCCGACCCCTTCGTCGAGCTCCGCGGTGTCGAGGGAAAAACCGAGAACGCCAGAGACGGTCCTGAGGAGTTCGAGCGACGCCTTGGGATAGGCGAAGTTCATGGCGTAGCTCGGAATGGTTCCCAGAAGACAACCGGCCTGGATTTTTCGCGAAGCAGCGACGCCGAGCAGCAGGCCGTTCAGCCCTGCGATATAGCCGTCAGGCATGGGGATCACGTTGAGGGCGCCGAGCTTCTCCAGAAGCGCTTCGTCATTGCCTGCCACCAGCACCTGCGAAGGATTGCGGTAGGACATGGGTTGTGCAAACGCCGCAAAGGTGAAGATGCGCTTGACCTGAAAACGGGTGATGACGTCAAGAAACATCTTTATGACCGCGATACCGTCACGTCCGCTGACCTGCGCATCGCTTTCAAAGATAATAAGGTCCGGGTCCTTGGTATGATAGAAAAGGCTGGTCGGAATGTCCGGGAACTGAGCAATACCGTTTTTCACGACGATGGAGTCGGGTATGAAAAAAGGACTCATGTCAATCTCTGCGAACAGACGCGCGTTCATTTTCTTGCGCAGAAAATCAACGGCTATGAGTCCTACGTTACCCATGCCCGGCCATGCGGCAAGCACCACCGGAGGCGAGGAAAACGATATCTCTTCAAAGATTTTCATTACCATGATCTCCTGAGGGCTATAACCCATCTATACGATTCGTGTAAAAAACAGGTCTTTGGACCCGTTAATCCGCAACCGCATGATAATGTATTTTACCATGGTATGCCCTTGAATTACAACGGATTATTTCTCGCGCCGCTCGCAGGGATTTCCGAGACCTGCTTTCGCCGTCTTTGCAGGAAGCACGGCGCCGACGCCGTGTGCAGCGAAATGGTAAGCTGTGAAGGGCTTCTGCGAAAAGGCAAGCAAACCCTGCGGCTTCTTGATTTTGATGGGCAGGAACGTCCGATCGGCATCCAGCTGTTCGGGTCTGATCCGTCACGTATGGCTGCTGCCGCTGCCATGATCGAGGAAAAAGCGAAGCCGGATTTCATCGATCTTAACGCCGGATGCCCGGTACGTAAGGTGGTCAACCGCGGCGCAGGTGCGGCGCTTCTGAAAAATCCTGATCTGTTTGAAACAATCGTTGCTGCCATGGTCAGGGCGGTCACCGTGCCGCTCACGGTCAAGATCCGTTCTGGCTGGAACTGCGGCGAGTGGGTGGATGTCGAATTCGCACAGAGAGCCGAAGCAAGCGGCGCGGCAGCGGTGGTGCTGCATGCCCGGTCAAAGACCATGCTCTTTTCGGGCAAGGCGCTCTGGGAACGGATAGGGCAGGTAAAACAGGCGGTCTCTATCCCGGTTATTGGCAATGGTGATATACAGACCGCAAACGATGCCCTGCTTATGAAAGCCCGGACCGGCTGTAACGGGCTCATGATCGGGCGCGGCGCAAACGGCAATCCCTGGATATTCGGGCAGATAAAGCAGGCGTTTGAGGGAAAAGATCCGGAGCGGGTTACCGTCACGCTGCGGCGCGAGACAGCATGCTCGCATATTGCCATGGTGCGTGATTATTATGGGGAAAAAAAGGCGGTGAAAGAGATACGCAAACACGTGGCTTGGTACCTTAAGGGACACCGAAAAGCGACGCCGTACCGTGACAGGGTGTTCAGGGCAGGATCAACCGCGGAGCTGGAGCAGGTGGTGATGGAGGCCCTGCCGGAAGAGTGACGTCCGCGCCTAGCTAAAAACAGCTCTTATCTGCTCGTATACGAAAACCGCAACCAGACACCATGGGTTGACTGGTCGATTTGTACATCAACGTCCTGCTTGAGAAGATAGATATAGGTATAGTCAAGGGTTATCCAGCGGGAAAGCCGCCAGGAGACGTTGGCAAGCAGGTCAAAATCCGGCCGCATGAGCCGCTGCGTCGGCGCGACCGGAGCGAAGAATTTCAGCTCAGCATCGCTGGTGATCACACGGCCCAGCCGTACCATGCCGGATATGGATGCCTGGGGACCGAACCCAAAGGAGGAGGTCGCTTTTTCAGGATGGAGGATGACGCTTCGGGCAACCAGGCTGCGAAACAATGAGTCTGACGGATCAGTAGTGTCCCATTTGACTGACGTGCTATCCACGATGTTGTAGCGGTCGGGGAGATAGGAAAAGGAGCTTCCGAAACCGGCGCGGACCTTGGTTTCCAGAAAAGAAAAATTAAACACGTCGGCGTTTGCGCCGAGCCCGGCGTCCAGAAGCAGTGGAGAAAACGACGGTTTGAGCCTGAAGGTGCTGCTTGAGTCAAACCGAGACCCAGCGGTGTCGGCAGAATAATCATGCTCAAGAACGCAGTAAAACGAGGTTTTTTCGTCCCTGATGGACCGGCGAGGCAGGAACGTGGTGCGCAATTCAGCGCGGGCATACGGACCAAACCAGGAAAAAAAGCGCCAGATAAGGAGCGAGTTGAGCAGGAAATCGTCGGCATCGGTCAGCAGGTTGCCGACCTTGATTCCTGAGAAGTTGAATCCTTCGTCAAGCCGCGCCCGGGTCTGCCATTCGAACGGAGGGCGGTCGAACGTGAGCCATAATGTGGAGAGCAGGCCGAAGAGCGTGCTCATGGTGGTGTCATTTGATTCGCGGTCGGTCTTGGAGTTGAATTTCAGGTTGCCGCCGATATTAGCGCCGTATTTCCAGGAGGACGATAGTTTGGATTGGGGAGTGACCTCGACCGTACCTCCGCCCAAAATACGCATGTCGCTCCTGCTCTGTACGAGCAGGAGTCTGCACAACTCGCCGGGAATGAGGCGTACGGTGACGAAGTTGATGAGGCTGTTGTAGCTCTGCCCCACGCCAAGCACCTTGTAGATACCGGGTTTGAGAATCCATGTTTTCACCTCTTCGCCGAGGTTCGGATTGGCGCCGAATCCTCGGCCGTAGGTTTCGAACTTGTCAATGCGCACCAGTTCGTATTCTCCCCTGAACGGGACGGCCATGGAGTCGATGGTCTCGATGGCGAGGGCGCTCCAGTCCGGGACGAGGGGGGTGATTTTCCCCTCTTCCACGGACACGGTACGGACCATGCGCTGGTTGTGCGCGCCGCTTCCCAGGAGGACGTGAAAGGTTCCCGGTTCCACGCGGAAGGTTTGGCCCGGATTTCCGGATGCGACGGTCCGGCCCCTGGCGTCAAGAACATTCACGTCCGGGGCCGTGCCTTCGGAAGTAAACCTGGCGACGAATATTCCGCCTTTTCCGATAGGAACAAAATTTTCTGATCCGGACATCTGCTTCGCAAGCGCCGGCGCGTCCCAGGTTTTTTGCGCCTGGTCGAGCCAGGGAAGGCCGGTTCCTTTTTTCGTGATGGTAAGCTGTGTGGTGGCCGTGTCTTTCGGGATAGACCAATCAAGCTGTTCATGCGAAATTTCGTCTCCGGGAAGGTCCGGGGGCAGTCCGGCGAGCGCGATGGAAAAAAAGGCATAAGCGAAGAGCACGGGCAGCCACCTGCTTACCGGGGCGGCAGGGATAAAGCAGGCAAAACGCCTCACTTGACCTCCCCGGCGGTGTCAGGAGCATTTGCTTCGGGTGAGAGGTCAAGGGTGTCCTGCCCCGGGTCCGTCTGGGGCACGCCATATTCACGTGCCAGGCGGGTATCCAGGTCGCGGACCGGCTGGGTCATGATAAACTCCATGAGCGAAGACATTTCGCGGACCACGTTTTCCGGCTTGTGTTCGTAGACCCGTTTGCGGAGGTCAAAGCGGCGCGTGTACATGGTGTAACCGTCGTCGATACGGCTCAGGGTGAGGCGGATCGCGATATGCGCGAACCAGATTTCCTCGGAATCGTATTCGTCAAGTGCTTCGATCACGCCGGTCAACTCGTACTCCGGATTGGCGCCTTCATCAAAACGGCGGACCACGGTCGAGACGAGGTTTGCCGAGAGCAGGTGTTTGTAGACCAGGTCCGTGATCATCCGCGCGGGCTTGACGGCCCAGACGCGGTAGTAATAGTAGCGCAGTTCGAAGGGGCTCTGGCGGAAAACGATTTGCGGCCGGTTGTAAGCGTCCTCGATGTTGAATTCACGGAGGCGGATGGTGCAGGGGTACGCCGCCGGGCTGAGACGCTCGCGGTTCGTTGACGGGATGTAGTTCAGTACATAGTACTTTTTGACCGGAAGGCTGGCGCAGCCGATAACGAGCAAAGCGCACGCACCCAGAACTGCCGGACGCAGAATAAAACGGTTCATCGGAGGTCCCTTTCTTTCTGCGGCTCGCCCTTGATAAGGAGCGATGGGTTTTCCTCGAGCATTTTCGCGAGCTGATTGGCGCTTTCGGTGGCCTCGCGCAGGTTCTGCATGGTGACCGTAAAGTCTTCGCGCGATTGACGCACCAGGAGCGCCATGTTTTCCGCTACCACCTTCAGGGCGATAGCGGCGGAATCAACGAATCCCAGGGTCCGCGCGATCTTGCCTGCCGAGAACGCGGAGTCGAGCGTGCCGGTGAACTTTTTAACATCGGCGGCGATACGGTCCGCTTTTTCAACGAGCTGTGATGCCGATCCGGTCATTGCATTGATTTTCGGGGTCATATCGGCGGTCATGGTGCGCGCATCGCCGGTTATGGCGGCGACATTGTCGAGCATGACGCGCAGCGACTTCAGGCTGTCGGGATTGGAGAGCTGGTTGAGGTTGTTGATCAGTAGTTCGACTTTGGCGACTATCGCCTCGACCTTGCCCGATATCGCTCCGAACATAGAGACGCGTGTCGGTATCTCGCTGCCGGATTTGAGCAGCGGTGCTTCGCTCGTGCCGCCGAGGATCTCGATGTATTTCAGTCCCGTGATACCAATCAAGCCCGTGGTGGCGTGCATGTCGGTTTTGATTGGGAAATCGGACTGTACTTTGAGGATGACTTTGACTTTTGAGAGGTCGTCGGGTTGATAGGAGATCTTATCGACTTTGCCGATCGGCACGCCGGTATATTTGACTGTCGCGCCCTGTTCCAGACCGGAAAGGGATTCGCCCTCAAAAAAGGCGTAGTAGGTTTTGGCGGTCTGCGCGAGTTTGAGCCCCAGCGAAATAGAAAAGAACGTGCCCAGCACCACCGCGCCGGCAACGAGAAACAAACCGAGACGGGCGCGTTCGGCCTTTGATATGCTCATGATCGGTTCTCCACGGAAAAGTCAAGGATTGCTGCGCTTTCGCGCTTTGCGGAAGCGTCCTGCCGGGCAAAGAAATCAAATATCGGGCCCTCGGTACGTGAACGCGCATCGGCAAGCGGGCCTTCAAAGAGCAGCGATCCTTGATGTAAAAATGAGATATTGTCGGCAATGGATTCAATTGACGCGAGTTCATGCGTCACCACCACGATGGTGATGTTCAGCGTTTCGCGCAGCGACAGCAGCAGTTCGTCAAGCCCGGCAGAGGTGACCGGATCGAGCCCGGCCGACGGTTCGTCGCAGAACAGAAGCGGCGGATCGAGAACGAGCGCTCGTGCAAGGGCGACACGCTTGCGCATGCCCCCGGAAAGCTCGGAAGGAAGGAGCGGACCGGTATCCGGGAGGTTTACCTGGGCAAGCTTGAAGGAGACAATCTCGTTTATGAGGTCTTCGGACAGGTCGGTATGCATCTGCAGCGGCAGGGCGACGTTGTCGTGGACGGTAAGGGAACCAAGAAGCGCGCCGTTTTGAAACAGCACCCCGACCTTTTTAAGCGCTTCGACCGTGGCGGGATCGTCCTGCTCGACAATAGGCACGCCAAAAAGGCGCACCGAACCGGAGACCGGTTTGACCAGTCCGATCATGGCTTTGAGCAGCGTGGTTTTTCCGCAGCCCGAGATGCCGAGGATGACGCGGATCTCTTTGCGTGAGATCGAAGAGGTAATGCCGGTAAGCACCCGGTTGGCGCCATACTGCACGGAAAGATTGGTTACCTCCGCTATTGTTTCAGATCTAGATTCCATGGTACAGCACCTTAAAGAACAAAGGAAAAGAGCGCATCCGCAATAATGATGATGAAAATACAGGCAACGACACTGGCGGTTGTTTCTCGGCCTACAGATTCGGCGCCGCCGCGGACCTTGAAACCATAAAAGGAGCCGATCCAGATGATGAGCCAAGAAAAGACGACCGATTTTATGAATCCGGCAAGAACATCCCTGAAAAAGAGCGCCTTTGAAAGCTCTCCCCAGAAAAGGCTTGATGCGAGGTCAAGGTAAACAAGGCCGATGGCATAACCGCCCAGAATTCCGGCGATGGTTGACAATATAGAAAGTAGCGGCATGGTAACGGTAATGGCCCAGAACTTGGGTACGACCACGAATTGAACCGGATTGATTCCCATGGTACGCAGGGCATCAATCTCCTCTCCCACGCTCATGGTGCCGATTTCCGCCGTGGTTGCGCTGCCGGTCCTGCCCGCAAGAATGACGGCGGTGAGCAGCGGGCCCATCTCCCGTACCATGGTGATGCCGATGAGTGGACCCAGGAAAATGCCGGCACCGTATGCTTTAAGCTGGATGGCCGCCTGAAGCGCAAGAACCATCCCGATAAGAAACGAAAGCAGACCAACGATACCGAGCGCCTTGTATCCAAGCAGGTACATCTGTTCCGCAAGCACGCCCCTGCGGAAATCCTGTTTTTTCAGGATGCCGAACGTTCCCCAGTAAAGCATTTCAACCAGCACAGAGAGAGCACTTTTTACCGTTTCTTGAGAAGAGGAGAAAGATTCCTTTGCCCTGACCAAAAAACTTCGCGATAGTGGTCCCGGCGCCCGTTCCGCAGGGTGTACCGCAGGAGATTTCTGGATAACGGCAAGCAGCTCAGGACGTATGTTTCTAAGCACAATGCGGATTCCGCTTTGCGACGAAGATTTTTGAAGCAGCTGTAATAAACAGATTGCCGACGTCTCAATGCGTTTGGTACGGAAAAAATCAAGAATTATAAGCGCCGCTTTTTTCCGTAAAATCTGAGATTGTGTCACCCACTCCCGGTCAACATTATCAGGGAGCGTTATAACGGTTTCTTTTTCCATAAGTTATATACCGTTATGCAACAGGAGAGGAGGAAATCATTATAAACGGGTAAGGGTAACATCCAGTAAATACTAATAATAGCTTCTGGAACCTTAAAAAGCACCTAAAAAATTATGATAAGAATTAAAATGCTCCGTATGTTCGTTTCTGGATAACCAGAGAGCCCTTCGGTGTGGATAACATGTTGATTGTGTGTTTATAAAAACCCATTACAATGCGAACGGTTGATAAAAAGGCATATCGTGTTGTCAATTTTTTTTAAAAAAAAACAGACGTTAACCATTCTTTGGGAGTTTATGCTAAAATATTGTCAATAAATAAAATGGGTGGTTTAATCGGGGGCGAATTGTTTTTCACCAGTCAAAAAAAACAACTATTTTATTGCATTTTTCCCCTTTTACCCCTATATTTATAGCGCCCTGAGATGACGACCATGCAGCGAATATAGAGAAACGTACATCAAATATAGAAAGAGGTAAGTGCGCTATGCAGCTTCCCAAATCGAGGCGAAGACAAAAGCTTCGGGAGAAAAGGTGTCTCTACCCGGGATGTGGAAAAATTTTCTTCGGCATCCATATTTCCAAATATTGCCCGGAACACCGTCAAGACCGGTATCGTATCAGGAAGCGCACCAAGCCGGAAGACGTAAATATCAAAAACCAGACCTTCAAGCACAGCTACACTGAAGTGGTGACCATGGTCATGAACTGTGCGCTTGAAGGGTGCAATCACCAGTTTGAGATTAAAATCTACCCGCGTCAATATATCTATCCGAAATACTGCCCGGAGCACCGCAACGAATACCGCAGGATAAGACATCTCCAGTTGATCGGTCGAGAGGATCTTATCGAGCAGATGCGGCGGGAGGGAGAGAATTTCGAGATCGAGCATGGAGCGGTTGACGAAGAGGTTGCCGACGAGCAGATGATTGACGACGTAGCGTGAAAAAAGCTGGTTGTGGAATGAAGATCGCCGATTGAATAGCAGGACGAGAGCATTCAGTAAGCAGAACGAAATTTTTCAATCTACCATCTGCAATCTTCATTCTTCATTTCCTTGGCTTTCCTTTCCCTCACATCCTATTTTTACACCACATATAAACACTGTTCCGCAAACCGTACCGCCAATGCCGCCGCACCTGCTTTTCTTGCGGCGGAACAAGGGGGTATCCCGGGAAAGAGTTGGGGCGTTGTGCCGGGCAGACAGCCCGCAAGGTTCCTGTTCCTGGGAACGGGTAGCATCAATGGAATGAAGTAGGTATCATGGCTTCCCATCATGAGACGGCAACAAGAATTTCAAGCGATGTCGACCGGTTTTTTAGATACGTTTTCACCTCGATCAATGTCGAAGGGCCTTTTATTGACGCGGAAGAGATCCAGCGCCATCCTCATATGATCGTCAGTACGCACCGCAGTCATATTGATTATTTCATGGCGGGGTGGGTGCTGTATTACCGGGGGTTCAAGCATATGCGGTTCGCCGCAGGGAGCAATCTCACCGGACTGCCCTGGATTGGTCCACGTTTCAAAGCCCTTGGCGCTTTTACCGTTGAACGGGAGATCGCCTTTGAGCGCAACTATGTGAAAAATCTCTGCAATCAGGTCATCGGCATGATGGAAAAGAAAGAGGCGGTAGTGCTTTTTCCCGAGGGCGGAAGGAGTTATTCCGGAGCCATGCTCGAAATAAAAAGCGGTATTCTGGGGTCCGCAGTAGTGCTTCAGGCGCGCCGCCCGCAGGAAGACATCTATCTCATTCCCATGGCGTTATCGTACGAGTTTCCGCCGGATGCGCCCTGGTTTGAACAGCTGCTTAAAGGAAAAAAGCTCAGGAAAAGAGGGAACAACGCATTCAACCGGTTTCGCGGCAACGTATACTACTTTGGCGCTGATTTGCTGGCATTCCTGCCGTTTATTGCGGCACGCAGGACCGGCAGGCGGTATGGGGCGGTGTACGTAGATTACGGCGCTCCGGTATCGGTGCGGTCGCTCGTTGATCTTGCCTCGCTGCGCTCTACCGACGCCAAGGATGAATTTTTCAGTCATCGCGCTGCCATGCAAAAGGTCGGTGCGATCATGCAGGAACGGTTCCTGTCGCTTTACCGTCTGTTGCCTATGCATGCGGTTGCCGCGCTTATTGCCAAGAACGGACCGCTGGGTGCGGCGCAGTCGGTTGCACTGATGCCGGCCCTTATGGAACAGCTTCATGATAGCAACAGGAACCTCAAATCGCTCAGGAACTATTCCCCCCACGATCTTATTGTTGCGGGTAAAGAACAGCTGCTGCGTTTAGGCGCCATAACGGTACGCGGGGGAGTAGTATTTGAAAAGAACGGCCCGTTGCTGCATTACTGTGCCGCACCGGTGTTCGACGGCGCAGCCAAGGGGTTGTAGGAAGTTTTCAGCGGCGTTTGATCTCGCCGGAGGAAAGTGACGATAGCCGGTCATGCAGGCACGATGTTTGCCGATGTACAGCATGGTCGCCACGACACGCGACGTTTAAAAATGCGAAGGAGTTGATATGCCGTTTGAACAGTATCTAGCAATTCCCACGGTAGTAGATCTCGCCAGCATCGATAAGGTGGAAGCTCTTAAGGAGCTTGCTTCCGCGCTCTGCAAGGCGATCGATCTAAAAAAAGCCAAATCGCTTACAGAGGAAATCCTCAAACGTGAAGAAGCGGCGTCGACTTTTATCGGTGCAGGATTGGCAATGCCCCAGGCGCGCGGACCGATCAAGGAAGAGTATGCAATAGCCATTGGAAGAAGCATTCACGGTATCGAGTATAATGCGGCGCGCGGCGCGCTCGTGCGCGTTATCGTGCTGATCGTGTCGAGAGAGGACGCGGAAAACAGCCGTCAGATCCAGCTCTTGGCAGAACTGGCGGATTTTTTTAAAACGGACACGATACAGGAAAAAATCCTTGAGCTGAAAACGCCAATCCATATCCGTTCGGTCATCAAGTCGCTTAAAGAAGGCACCGAAAAAACGCAACGCCGCCAGCGGAAACCGGGTATGCCAATTCTCCGGATAGCTATAAGTCTGGCACAGGAACTCAAGGCGGGCACGATCATGCTTTTTGCCGATGCGGTTCGTGAAAATGATTTCCTTGACCAGATTAAGACAAAGAGCAACATCATCATCGTGACGTCAAATCGTACCCGCTTCGATCTGCTTCAGAATCGTCGAATCAAGGGTTTTTTGCAGGCTCCGGCCATCCCGGCCTCGCGTACCGGCCAGATAAAAATCGGTGTCCTTCTCGCGCTTTCACGCTCACTTATAAAACGCGAGGATCGCATTGTCTGCGTTTCTGGTAGTCAGAGCAGCAACCGGTTGGATACGATCGTGGTTATCGATGTGGCCAAGGAGTATGACTTCTTTTTTACCGCGGCGCAGAACCTTGTTCCGGCGGATGTTAAACCCGAGGTGCTCGAGCGCGTTCTCGCGCTGGCTGGCGAAATAGCGGTTGAGGGCCGGGAGGGAAAGGCGGTCGGTACCATTTTTGTGCTCGGCGACACCAATTCGGTCAATGCGTATATTCGGCAGCTCATCATAAATCCGTTCCGGGGATACAGCGAAACCGAGAGGAGCATTCTCGATCCGAGTCTCGCGGAAACGATTAAGGAGTTTGCTGCGATCGACGGCGCGTTCATTGTAACAGGGGACGGTATCGTGCTTTCGGCCGGCTCTTATTTGCGTCCCCAGCCCATTGACGACCGCCATGCGCTGCCGGGGGGGCTTGGGGCCCGCCATGCGGCTGCGGCCGGCATAACCTCGTGCACCAATGCGCTGGCAATTGCCATATCGGAGTCGACCGGCACGGTAACGCTGTATAAGAGCGGAATGGCAATGATGGCGCTTGCACGACCTGTCATGCCGGACAAGGAACAGGTGCAGCACTTTCTCTAGCATGCCGCCTGTTTTCGGCTCGTACCGTACAGTGGCAGACATATGATCCATTCGATTGAAAGCGAAACCATGGTACCTGCAGCAGTCTTGCGAGTGCTGCAGATTCTTTTTTATTGCGTGGTTTGCGCGGCCGCCGCAGTGCGGCCGCCAATGTCCTTGGGCGCGGCGGTTCTGGTCGCGTCCGCGGGCGATTCCTCGGTGCGTTCCGGACCTTCCGCCGCCGGCGGGTGCGCTGAAGAAAAAGCCCGGACGATCGATGGTTCGAAACAACACGTATACGATCGTATCCGCGCCTTGTCGGTGCGCAGGGGACCACTTGTGAAAAACCGGTCAGTGAACTATTATGCCTATCCCCTCAAAGGCAGATACTACGAAAAGGATTTTGATTCCGCGGCATCGAGCATGAGGGCATTGCTTTCGCGATATGGAACCGTAAGATTTGCGTCGCTGCAGGAGCTTGTACCTTTGCTTTCAAGAAAATCTGAAACCACCATGCACCGGGGATACCTCATTCTCCCTGTGGAGATTCGATCGTCTCGCAAGGAGAAACGGGCCGTTGTCCAAAGCTTTGTAAACCTTGACAATGAGGGTAATTTTGTTCCGGCGGATGAGAGCCGTACCATCACCAGTACCGGTGTTGAAACGCGGATCCGGTTTGTCGCTGTTGATCTGGATGATCTGACGATAGTGTTTGATTTATGGTTAAAAGGCAGGGCCGGGAGCGGTGATTTCGGCGAAGAGGGATTTCCTGACCGGGGAAAAAGCAAGTCCCGACGGCTCAGAGACCAATCGCTCAGAAGCGTTATGTATATTGTCGAAAAAGTAAAAGGGGAGATCAAACGGCAATTCAAATGAAGGAACCGTAGTGACCTTAAGCTGTGGAACAAAGCACAGGAAAGGGAAGATGACTTATGCCTCATAAAAAAGTGAGCTTTGACGACCGTCTCCTCGGCAATATCGTTACGCAGGCAGAACAGGAAACATACAACCCCTCGCTTGCCGTAGCGGAGAAGATGCTCGCGGTAAAAAGCGGTCCGGGAAACGATTTTCTGGGCTGGTTGGACCTGCCGACCAAAACGTCGAAGGCGGTAACCGAGACCATCATTGAAAAAGCGCAGGAGCTGCGGGAAAAGGCGGACGTTTGTATCTGTATCGGCATCGGCGGATCGTATCTCGGAGCCCGGGCAGCCGTTGAGTTTCTTTTGCCGTCGTTTGACGATCTGCGAAGGCCAAGGGTGGTATTCGCGGGCCATACCATAAATTCCGACCACCTCGCCGACCTGTTGTCGCTGATCAGCGACAAGGAGGTCGTGGTGAATGTGATCTCCAAGAGCGGCACCACCACGGAGCCGGGCATCGCTTTTCGTGTCATCAGGCAGTGGATGGAGAAACGGTATGGCCGTCAGGAGGCGGCCAAACGGATCGTGGCAACGACCGATCCGAAATCGGGCGCGCTGCGCAAACTTGCGAAAGAGGAAAAATATGCCGCCTTTGACATCCCTCCGGATGTTGGCGGCCGGTTTTCGGTGCTGACGCCCGTTGGGCTGTTTCCCATTGCAATGGCGGGAATTGATATTCGCAAACTGCTCTACGGCGCGGCGCAGGCGATGACGTTTTGTAAGGGGAATAGCGTGGATGTCAACAGTGCCGGCCGGTATGCGGTACTGCGCAATATTCTTTTCCGCCGCGGCTATACTACCGAAGTGCTGGCCACGTTTCAGCCACAACTCCATTATGCGGCTGAATGGTGGAAACAGCTTGCCGGCGAGAGCGAAGGAAAGAACAACACCGGGATTTTTCCGGCGGCGGTTGATTATACCACCGACCTTCACTCAATGGGCCAGTGGATGCAGGATGGGATGCGGTCGGTGTTCGAGACCTTCCTTCTGCTGAAGACCACGAACGCCTCGCTTGTCGTTCCGTCGTTTGAGGATGACAGTGACGATCTAAACTATCTTGCCGGAAAAAGCTTTGAAGAGATCAACCTGCGGGCCTTTCAGGGCACCCTGTTCGCCCATCTCGATGGCGGCGTCCCCTCGACCACGATCCTGCTGGATAACCGGAGCGAAGAGACGCTCGGCCAGTTGTTTTATTTCTTCGAGAAGGCGATTGCGCTCTCCGGATACCTGCTGCGCGTCAATCCGTTCGATCAGCCCGGAGTTGAGGCATATAAGAAGAATATGTTCGCCCTCCTTGGAAAGAAGGGGTATGAAAAACAGCGCGAAGCATTGGGTAACCGTATACGAGAGGTGATGGGATCATGAAATCATTCCGGCGGGTTTTGAGCTTTCAAACGCCCCACCGTCGCGACTACCTCAACATTACCGGCGAGGTGGAGGCTGCGGTGACTGAAAGCGGCGTACGGGAAGGCCTCTGCCTTGTCAATGCAATGCACATCACCGCAAGCGTGTATATCAACGATGACGAACCCGGTCTGCTCAAGGACTACGATGACTGGCTCGAAAAACTGGCCCCGCACGAACCCGTGAGCCGGTACCGCCATAACGGCGCCGAAGACAATGGAGACGCCCACCTCAAGCGCCAGATCATGGGGCGTGAAGTGGTGGTGGCGATTACCGGGGGGAAACTCGATTTTGGCCCGTGGGAGCAGATTTTCTACGGCGAGTTTGACGGACGCAGGCAGAAACGGGTTCTCATAAAAATCATCGGAGAGTGATATGGCAACACGACCCGTTGTCGGGGTGATCGGTTCCGGCGGGACCATTGACGAAAAGCAGTACCACCAGGCATATGAGGTGGGGACCTACCTGGCTCAGCGCAACGCGGTTCTGGTATGCGGAGGACTCGGCGGGATCATGGAAGCGGCGAGCAGGGGCGCGGCCGAAAACGGGGGCACCATTATCGGAATTTTACCGTCGACGGCGAGGGACGACGCTAATGCGTTCGTCACCGTTTCCATCCCGACCGGCATGGGCGTTGCCAGAAACGCCCTCGTCGCGCATACCGCTGATGTCCTCATTGCGTTCCCCGGAGCGTTCGGGACGCTCAGCGAAATGGCGATTGCACTTGACCTACAGAAGAGCGTGGTGTGCATGCCGCGTGCATGGGACCTGCGAAAGGCGGGTACCTTTGCGGACGTCCGGCTCCTGGAGGCGTTCGACGCGAAGCAGGCCGTGGGAATGGCGCTTGGCGAAATCGGAAAAAGGCGGATGAGCGACACCTATTTATAATGCCTTCCCTTATGCTACGGCGAGGCAAGCTGGCCAAAAGCAAAAAAGGATTCCTGTTTGATTCACGTACAGGGTACTGAGCGAAATCTAGTCCAATAACAACTGCAAAACAGGCATGATATTCGGTTTGTCTTTTAGTGCTTTAAGAATCGCCCCATTTAATTCATTATTAAATTCGATATGGGAGTAACGTTTTTCGGTATTCACAAGATACATTTTATGAAATGGGGAATATTTCCTCGCAATTCGATCAAGGTCTGATTGAGAGTTTGGTGGCGGTATATCATTAAATGAAACGCCACGCAAATCAAAAACAGAATATATTGGCATGAAGGTCGGCCTATAATGATTGTCTGCAGGATCATCTGGAGAAGTTGGAATTTTACATGAGAGTCCTATAGAATTATTTCCTATTGTAATACCGTTACACTTATTGTTATCTGTATCCCAGAAAAGATCATAAAAGGATCCTGGCGCTAATTCGTGTTCATAGAGTTTAATTTTTTCATATCCGTCGAAATCAAAGTCGGCAGCAGTTACCCCCGGCTCGGCGCTTGGATAAGGATTTGCCCATTTCCCACAGGAGATTGAATATTTCCGTGGGCCTTTTGGATAATCTCCCATAGAATTTAAAAAACTGTAAAATGCATCATGTTCGGCTGTATTGTATTTATAAGCTATATGTTTATAACACATTTGCCGCGCAGCTACATTTACCAGATCTTCGTATTGATTCATAAAGGGGGTGAGGGATAATCCTTCAGCCGATTCGATAATCCATCCTTGC
Source organism: Chitinispirillaceae bacterium (assembly GCA_016932075.1). The sequence continues at coordinate 17,800 of JAFGDP010000016.1, forward strand.
ATATTATTTGGTTTCAAGTAACCATTACTATTGTATTCAAGTATCCACCTATAGACATATGTTCCTAAATGTGGATCTCTTATTGCTATCCTCTTTCCCACAGCACGAGACGATAATGCATATTGTAAATCAAATGGGACGGAAGCCCCTTGTTGTGGAGAATCAATTGAAATATATTTGGTGACATTTTTAATGTTATTTTTAATCCATTTTTCACCATAAAGAAGTGCAAGACGAGATATTATTCCGCCCATACTAAAACCCGCGGCAATAACAGCGCGGTTATTTGCCTGAGAACATGCATATTCTAATAAGCGCAAATAAGCACGTGCGTTTTCTTGTATATCACCAGCGCCATAATGATAATCGACAAAACATATGTCATATCCTTGTCCGAGTATGGAATTATGGCTTGTTTTCAACATGGTGTTGAAATCGTCATTGGTTATCACTGATATTATGGTGCGTTTGTTATCGGGATCAATGCCATCACTTACTACAACCACATTGTTCCAGGGATCATTATCTCCCTGACCCAACAGCAGATAACCAGATGCAAATACTTCCAGGGAGCTGGATTTTCTAATATTAATTAACTTTGAATAATCGTTTCTGAAATGATTTAATTCAAAATCCCTCCAATAAACCTCCCAACATAATTCTCCCGCAATACCGCACCAAGAAGGGCATGGATTATCCCAATGAGTGCCTGGCAACAGTTTAAAATTATATGCATTCAATTCATAAACATCTACAACCCAATCTGAACTATTGTACCCTTGGTTATACACAATCGGGGATGGACTGCTTGCATATGCCCCCATACAAACAATCATCACAATAATAATTGTAAATAATTTCATAGGTAATCCTTTTGTTAATAATTCACAAATGTCTTTCGTCTCTGTGCTAGACGCCATGTTTTTTCAAGCTATGCTAGCGATGCGCACAAAATCAATAACACTAGCTAACACCAACACAAACACCTCTCAGCAATAAACAAACACTCTCGCCTCTTCACCCCCATCATCAGGGCTTGCGAAACCATTGTCAGAATCAGGATGCCCAGGATTTGCAGGAGGCTCAGGATAAATCCTTTCGAAATACCCGTTTAAATTCCAGCTTGGTTCCCCCGAAATTGATCAACAGCCCAATCGGAAGATTATACGCAGTCAAATAATTCAACGCTTGCGCCAGATGAACGTCCTCCAGCACCACCAAAGCTTTCAGTTCAACGAGAACCTTGCTTTCCACGATAAAATCTGCGCGACGTGACCCGATCTCACGCCCCTTATAGAATAGCGGCATCTCCTGCTCGCGGCGAAAAGCAATTCCCTTCTCCTCAAGCTCAATCGCCAGCGCTCGTTGGTATATAACCTCTTGGAATCCATTCCCAAGAACATTATGCACCTCCATTGCACATCCGATAATGGCATGGGTAACCGGATCATCTATAGGCATGTTAATACGATCATCCTTCCATCCAACTTTGTAACATACTCCCTACAGCAAGCATGCTAAAACAATAATACACTGTCAGAATCAGGATGGCCGGGATTTGCAGGATGAGCAGGATAAAAGACTCGATGAATTTTACCTGATTCATTTGCTTTCATCCTGATCATCCTTCCATCCTGATCATCCTGATTCAGACATTCTTACCCACTCACGCTGATTCACCCAAAGCGTTTGGGATTGCGAATTGTGAAACTAAACTGAAGTTTCGGGCATGGGTTTTTTTATTTCACCCATTTCGGGCACCTATACGTGTAACACACAATTATGGATGATAATCTAAGGATTGTAATGTGATTCCCCTAAATGTATGACTATGAGTAAAAGCGACATCTGAAACACCAACCTCCCAAATTCTTAATGTAACATAGCAATCGTTAGCTAAGGCAAACATGAGAATCGCAATCGTGTTTTTAAGTTGAAGTGTATCTGTCGCATATACTCTTACTATAGAAGGCGCCTTGTCCTTACAATAAATATAGAGAGTGTTGTTTCCATCACCAACATAGAAGTTTTTTATTCTAGTTGTACATTCAGAATAGTTGTCGGCGAACACAGAAAAGGAAAAGATTACCAGAACTAACAAAAAAGCCTTTTTCATAATTTTCCCCTTATAAATAAATGAAAATTTGTTTTAATTAAATCACTTTTTAACCTACCATTTTATTCAAAAGCAAATTAATTTTGTGATTTCCCTCAAGCGAGCCGACTAATCCAAATTCTTCACTCTCCCTTCACCAATCCTCACTAGTTCCCATCCCTCTCCTCCTTTCTTCTCTTCTCCAGTTTAACTTTTTAAATAACCGTTCCTCAGAACGCCTGCTTTTCATTCCAAATTCATATCACCTGCGGCAAAAACCTCTCCCGCTACTCCGGAAACCGTATATTCCTTCCTAAAACCGTTTCCGTCCTGGGCAGAAATCGTATTTCCCGCCCCAAAACCCGTCCTGACCACGGCAGAAAAGATATTTTCCCTAGGCAAGGGGTCTTTTTCCCTGGGCAAGGCCCTTTTCTCCGTGGGCAAGGGTGGTTTTTCCCTGGGAAACCATGGTTTTTTCCCTGGGCAAGAGTGCTTTTTCCCTGGGCAAGACCCCTTTTTCCCCGGGCAAGGCCCTTTTCTCCCTGGGCAAGGATGGTTTTCTCCCTGTCTGGAATGGTTTTTTCCTCGGGCAAGGGGTCTTTTTCCTGGGGCAGGACCTGTTTTTCCTGGTCTGGAAAGGTTTTTTCCCGGTTATGTAACCTTTAAACCGCCATTTGTATGTCAAAGAGCGAAAAGAAAAAGTCTTTCACCACGAAGATCACGAAGGTCACGAAGAAATACTGGGTTTTTAAAACAATCTCATTTTTTTTTCTTCCTTCGTGTGTCTTCGTG
>JAFGDP010000017.1 GCA_016932075.1 Chitinispirillaceae bacterium
GGAAACCGGAATCCGGAAAGCAGGGAGATCGCCGCATGCCTGCCCCTGCTTGAGAGGCAGATTGCGGTGATCGCTCCGCGGCTCCTGCTTCTGTTGGGCAGGATTGCGGCGCATGCGCTTCTGGAAAGGCCGGACAGCATTTTAAAACTCCGCGCGACGGTGCACGAGTACCGGGGGATACCGGTCATGGTCACCTACCATCCGGCGGCGATCCTGCGCAACTATGAATATCGAAAGCCGGCCGAGGAGGACTTCAAGCGTGTACAGTCGTATATGAAAGAAAGTGGATGACATGGCAACAAGCGAAAAAACGGCAATGACGGCTGCCACGGACCGGATCCCCCCGCAGGCGCAGGACATTGAACGGACCGTGCTCGGTTCCATGCTGATCGATGCGCATGCGGCGGTCACGGTCTTTGAGCTTCTGGATGAAACCGGCTTCTATTCGGGCGCCAATCGGAAGATCTTCATCTGCATGCGGGAGATGTTCGAGAAGAGCATCCCCATCGACGTGATAACCCTGGCCGATGCCCTGCGCAAGCGGCAGTGGCTGGAGGCGGTCGGCGAGGAGACCTATCTCGCGGAGCTGGCCGAGAGCATCGCCACCTCGGCCAATATCGAGTACTACGTGAGGATCCTGCGGGAAAAAGCGACGCTGCGTCAGCTGATCACCACGGCCGCGGAAATCACCTCGGATTGTTTCAATACCGAGATTGACGCGCAGGAGCTTCTTGATAAAGCAGAATCAAGGGTTTTCGATATTGCTGAGTCGCGGATAAAAACAAGGTTTGAAACCATCGGGCAGCTCCTGCCCAGAACATTTGAAGAGATCGACGACTATGCGAAGGGGAGCTTCAAAGGCGTGGCGACCGGATTCGCCGAGCTGGATGAAATGACCACGGGCCTGCAGCGGGGCGATCTGGTGATCATTGCCGGGCGTCCTTCCATGGGCAAAACCTCGCTCTCGCTTTCCATCGGTATCAATGCCGCGGTCCATTTCAAACACCCGGCCGCCTTTTTCTCGCTTGAGATGTCAAAGCAGCAGCTGGCGCAGCGCATGCTGTGCGCCGAAGCGCGGGTCAATATGCACCTTCTGCGCAGCGGCAAGCTTCCTAAGCGCGACTATCCCCGGCTCTCTCTTGCCGCAGGCCCGCTTTCCGAAGCGCCGCTGTATATCGACGATACGCCCGGCATCACCGTCCTCGAGCTGCGCGCCAAGGCGCGCCGGCTCAAGGCGCAGAGCAACCTCGAGCTGGTGATCGTGGATTACCTGCAGCTCATGGGTTCCACCGGCACCGTCGAGAGCCGCCAGCAGGAGATCTCGCAGATTTCCCGCTCCCTCAAGGGGGTCGCCAAGGAGCTCGATGTGCCGGTCGTGGTGCTGTCGCAACTTTCTCGCGCGCCGGAACAGCGCACCGGCAACCACCGTCCGCAGCTTTCCGACCTGCGGGAATCTGGCGCCATCGAACAGGACGCCGACGTCGTGATGTTCGTTTACCGTGACGAAGTGTATAATAAAGATGATGAAGAGGTCAGGGGAAAGGCCGAGATCATCATCGGCAAGCAGCGCAACGGTCCCATCGGAACGGTTCATGTTGCTTTTATCAAGGATTACGCGCGGTTTGACAATCTGACGGAGCGGATGGTGGAAGGAACGGAAGGATTTTGATCGCCATTCTTCGCATGGTAGCGTTCACCGGCGGTGCGGCACTGTCGCTCGGACGCGGCAGCGCCGTGTTCATGCGGAGCGTGTACCGTTTTTCCCACCTCACCGGGAAGACGGCTTCGCGGAGCTATCTGCTCGTTAAAAATCCCGATCTCACCGTTGCCCAGATGTTCGGTCTCGGACTCGAGTCCCTCGGACTGGTGACGGTCATAGCGATATTTCTCGGCACCGAGACCGTTATCCAGGCCGTATACCAGATGTCCGGCATCATTCCCATGCGGTACCTGGGCGTGCTGGTATGCAAAACCACGATTACCGAGCTCGCGCCGGTGATCACGGCCATGGTGGTGGCCGGTCGCTGCGCAACCGGCATCGCGGCCGAAATCGGTTCCATGAAGACCACGGAGCAGCTTGACGCTATGCAGGTGCTCAGGCTCGATCCGATCCGGTACCTGATCGTACCCAGGACCGTGGCCTGCATCATCATGCTGCCCGTGCTTGCGGTATGGGCCGATTTCGTCAGCCTGTTCAGCTCCGTCATCAACGTCATTCTTACGCTCGATATCTCGATGCATATGTATATGAATTCCCTGAAGCTCTTCTTTAACCCCGTGGACCTTTTCGTCGGTATTTTCAAGACCATGGTATTCGGCGGCATTATCGCCCTTACCGGCGCCTTCTTCGGTTTCGAAGCAAAACCGGGCGCGGAAGGCGTGGGCGATGCCACGACCAGGGCGGTCATCACTGCGGCCATACTGATACTTATATTTGACTTCCTGATCGCCGTTCTGGTATTATAATCACCATGGCATTGCTTTGTATCGAACATCTCAAGAAGCATTTCGGCACCCAGATGGTGCTCGATGATATCAACCTCACGGTGAACAAGGGTGAAATCATCTGCATCATCGGGCAGTCCGGAAGCGGCAAGACCGTTCTTTTCAGGCATATCATCGGACTCATTTTTCCTGATGGCGGCCGGATCCTTCTTGAAGAAGAGGTCATTTCCTCTCCGGTCACGCGGCCGGCCGATTTCAACAAATACCGGCGGCGGTTCGGCATCCTTTTCCAGGGCGCGGCACTGTTTGATTCGATGAACGTCGGAGAGAACCTGGCGTTTCCCCTGCGCGAGCATACGGACCTGAGCGAAGAGCAGATTCAACATACCATCGGCGAGTCGCTTGAGATGGTGGGTCTCAAGGAGATCTTCAAGAATAAAATGCCCGCAGAGCTCTCCGGCGGCATGCGCAGCCGTGTCGGTCTTGCCCGGGCTCTGGTTATGAAACCCGAGATCATGCTGTACGATGAGCCCACCTCGGCGCTCGATCCCATAATGACCGACAAGATAAACGACCTTATCCTGGGCCTTCGCGACCGCCTGCAGATGACATCGATCGTGGTGACCCATGACATTGCTTCCGCGTATAAGGTCGCTGATACCATTGCCATGATCCACGAAGGAAAGATCATTTTTTCCGGATCGCCGGGTGATATACGCAAATCCCGTAATCCGTACATTCAGCAGTTCATCCGCGGGCAGCGCAAAATCCATTATGCGGTTGAGGAGGAGGACGCCTACGCCGCGCGTTTCGGCAGGCCGGGCCGTGGAACAGAAGGCGGGCATGGTGACGGCAGCCTGTTCGACAAACCGTTCACCCTTCCGGGCGAAAGCGGGTAGACGGCCAGCACCGCATGGGTCCGGCGGCGTTTTCAATGATCCTTCGCCTGCCATTTCATATTTTTCTGATGCATTTTCAGGATAGACAGGTTCACGCAAGGGACCAGCCATGGAACCGTCAACCATCGCGATTGCATTCGCTCTGACGCTGTTTGCCGGCCTGTCAACAGGCATCGGCAGCGCCATCGCGTTCTTCGCGAAGCGTACCAATACCAAGTTTCTCTCGGTCGCTCTCGGGTTCTCGGCAGGCGTCATGATCTACGTATCATTCGTCGAACTGCTGGCGGAGTCGTTTGAGACGCTCACCGGCTATTACGGTAATGTCAAGGGTTCATGGCTCGCCGCCGCCTCGTTTTTCGGGGGTATCCTCCTTATCGGCATGATCGACCGGCTCATTCCCAAGGAGCAGAACGTCCATGAGGTGCATCATGTGGAAGAGCTGACCAGTGAGCGCCGGGCGTCCTATGACCCCAGGCTCCTTCGCACCGGAGTCGTCACGGCGCTGGCAATCGGCGTCCATAACTTTCCCGAAGGGCTGGCGACCTTTGCGTCAACGCTGAGCGACCCGCTGCTTGGCGTGACCATCGCCGTTGCCATCGGTATTCATAATATTCCCGAAGGTATCGCCGTGTCGATCCCGGTCTACTATGCCACGGGCAACAGGAAGAAGGCGTTTTTCTACTCGTTTCTCTCGGGTATCAGCGAGCCGGTCGGCGCGCTGCTGGGATTTGTCATCTTGCTTCCCTTCTTAAATGACCTCACGTTCGGGCTCGTGTTCGGCATGGTCGCCGGCATCATGGTGTTTATCTCGATCGACGAACTCCTGCCCACGGCGCAGGAATACGGGGAGCACCACTTGTCCATTTTCGGCCTGGTGGCAGGAATGGCGGTCATGGCAGTAAGCCTGCTTATGTTTGTGCGGTGAAACATGGTGTACGCATGAAAAAAACAGTGATCATTAGTGCATGCGCTTCCCTGGCCTTTCTCTATTGCGGATGGTGGGAAGATATGCCGGTTGAGGAGGAAGGGGACGTTGTCCCCCGGCAGTATTCGGGCGGCATGGTCCTGGTGAGAGCGCGGGACAGTACCTTTCAGATGGGGAGCGAAAACAATCCCCAGGGTGCCATTACGCAGCCGGTTCATGCGGTCAGGTTTACCTATGATTTCTGGATGGATACTACCGAGGTGACGCAGGCGACGTTCGATCTGGTGATAAAGGCAGTCTATGCCGACTGCGATACCGGTATGTGGGATGAACGCTACGGCAAAGGGGAACGGCATCCGGTGCATGAACGCAACTGGTTTGATGCTGTTCTCTATTGTAATGCACAGAGCAAACGGGAAAGCTTCGATACGGTATATCGCTATGACAGCATAGTGGGGACAGTTGGAAACGGATGCGGGCTTGCGGGCATGAGCATTGACACCCAGGTGATCGGATACCGCCTGCCTACCGAAGCGGAGTGGGAGTATGCATGCAGAGCAGGGAGTACCGGAGAGTTCTACTGGGGCAATGATGCTCCCGAGACCTACGCATGGTGCGCCGGCAATGCGGCTGGGACATCGCGGTCGGTTGCACAGAAAAAACCGAATGACTTCGGACTCTATGATATGAGCGGCAATATACGGGAGTGGTGCAATGACTGGTATGTTCCGGCATACCCGGATTCAGCAGTGATAAATCCTGTGGCGATCGCGGGACTCTATAACCGGCGGGTGAAACGGGGCGGTAGCTGGCTTGAAACGACCGAAGGGATTAGTTCGTCAACACGTTTTTATGAATATCCATCGGTGAAAGACCGGTATACCGGATTCAGGACCGTTTTGCGGAAACGTTAATTTCCTTTTATAGACATCAGGTAATACAACCCGGCAGGCCGTTTGATCTGGTGGAGAAAAGGAAACAGTTTTGATGATTCATCCTCGAACCAGTCAAGGATGCGCGACGGGGTGGTTTTTTTCCGGACGATTTTCGCACCGGACGAAAGGCCGGTGAAGTTCCTGATCCATTCCGCCGCGTCTTCAAAGCCGCCGAGCGTGTCCACGAGTCCTGCCTGGCAGGCCTGCCTTCCGGAAAGGACGCGACCGTCAGCATACTGCTCGAGCGTATCACGGCTCATGGCGCGTCCCCGGGCCACGTCGTCGATGAACTGTTCGTGGGTATCCTCAAGCAGACCCTCAAGCAGCTCCTTTTCCGATTTTTGCATGTCGCGGTAGGGGCTGCCCGCATCCTTGAGCGCACCTGCCTTGAGTATGCGGAATTCCACGCCGATTTTTTTCGACAGCTCCTGGTAGAGCGGCAACGTGAAGATGACGCCGATGCTGCCGGTCAGCGTCCCGGGGTCGGCGAAGATCCTGGTCGCGGGAGCGGCGATGTAGTACCCTCCGGAAGCCGCCACCGTACCCATGCTGACCACGACCGGTTTATGGATCTCCCGGTATTTTTTTATCTCACCGTATATTTCCTGGGCCGGTGCAACGGCGCCACCCGGCGAATCGATGCGCAGGATCACGCCGGCGATCGAGTTGTCGAGCCGGAAGGTGCGGAGCTGGCGCACGTACTCATCAGACTCGTAAATGGTTCCTTTGATCTCGACGAGCCCGATCCGTTTGAACGGGAAGGAACCTGAAAACGAGGAGCGACCGGTTTGACCCGTGCTCTGGAACAGCATGGCGATCCCGATAAGCACGGGCAGCACCAGAATGGAGGCGATAAGAAACTTCTGAACGGTTTTCACTGGACCTCCGTCTTGACTACCTTGATGACCTCGCCCGGAACGAGTACCGAATCGGGTTGGAGGTTGTTGTTTTCATAGAGGCTTCGCAGCGGAACGCCGAATCGCGTTGCGATCCTCCACAGCGTATCACCGTCTTTGACCCGGTAGTAGACGATGTCGCGGCTTTCAGCCGTTCCCAGCGGGACACCCGCCGGGCCGTGGAGCGGAGGAATGCGGAGCGAATCGCCGATCTTGACAAGAGACGCGTCGGCGATGTGGTTTTCTTTCATGAGCGACGCCACGGTGACCGAATAGCGCAGTGAAATGCGAAAAAGATTTTCTCCCCTTTTGACGACATGGTAGAAGGGCCGCTCCTCGTCGTTTGAGGCGCCGGCCGCAGAATCATGACGCTGCGGCGCGGGAATGCCGGGTACCGCGGTTTCCCGGGAATCGCCAATCGCGACCGCGCTGCTGTCCGGCGGGTCATCCGGAACGGCATGCGCGAGGGGTTGTTCCGCCGTATCGGCGCTGGCCGTATCGATCGCCGACGGGTCGGCGGAGACAAACTGTTCCTTGAGGGGTGGGACGGCAGACGACACCCTGAGCGTCTGTCCGATTTTTATCAGCGGATGCGTCACGTCAAGATTATTGAGCTCGGCAAGCTCCTTAACGGTAAGGTTATATTTTCGTGACAGTGAAAAAGGGGTGTCGCCAAGCTGTACGACATGGGTGGTCGCGTGCGCGTCGGCCGTTGCAACCGCCGCCTTCGGTGCCGGTTCGGCGATACGCTGCGGCCGGCTCACGACCAGAATGCGGCCCGGCCTGAGAATGGTACGGCGTGAAATCCTGTTCCAGCGGCACAACTGATTGATTGAGACCCGGTACCGCCGTGCGATCTTGCCCAGGTATTCGCCGGGCCTGATGCGGTGTCGGATAACGGTTCCGGCAAACAGATAGTCCGGAAGATCGAGTGACTTGATGTCGGCTTCCGGGGGCAGGGCATAGGTAACATCCTGCGGAAGCGGCGTTTCGGAAACCGGAACAAACAGATGGTGCCCGGGGGTCAGATGCCGCGAAGTGATCCTGTTGATGGTTTTAAGCGCGTCGACAGAAATAGTGTAATGGGCGGCAATGGTCTGCAGGTCTTCCCCCCGATTAATCTTATGCCTGCACCATCTGACTTTTTTTTCCGGGGGCAGGTATGCGTAGAAATCGTTCCATTTTGTTTTAATTCCTTCGGGCAAATACAGTATGGTAGCGGCAGTGTCCGGTGGCGTGCACCAGCGGAGGATGTGCCGGTTCATCTTTTTCAGCGTGTCGCGCTCCACACCGAGGCCCACGGAAAGGTCGTCGAAGCTGATGCAGTCGCGCAGATGGATGGTATCTAAGGGAAGGGGCGTAATCGCGGGCATGTCCACGTTGAAACAGTGCGGATTCTTGGCGATGGTCAGCGCCGCCAGGTAACAGGGCACATAGTTCCTGGTCTGTTTCGGGAGCCGTTTCAGGCTCCAGAAATCGTTGGTATTGTAACGGGCGATGTTGCGCGCCACGCAGTGTTCGCCGCAATTGTATGCGGCAAGTGCCAGGTGCCAGTTGTTGAAATCGCTGTGCAGTTTTTTCAGATACGAGATCGCGGCACCGGTCGACCGTATCGGATCACGCCGTTCATCCACCCAGAACGTGCGCCTGAGGCCGTAGATTTTGCCGGTTGAAGCGATGAACTGCCATATTCCCGAGGCATGGGCGTAGGAATAGGCGAGCGGACTAAATCCGCTTTCGATCAGCGGAAGATAGGCGAGATCCTGCGGCAGACTGCTGTCCGCGAACATCTGCTTCATGACAGGAAGATAGTATGACGCGCGTGTAAACCAGCGGTCGACCGTGCTTGACCGGCTCCGCAGGTAGAAATAGAGCGCGCGCTCCACACGCCGGTTCCAGACCATGGGAACGTCATACGTGACGTTTTTAAGGCAGGTCATGGCGGCGACCGAGAGGGAATCCGAGGGCAGGACCTTCATTGAATCCACCGACCGAAGCATCTGGCTCTGGAACACTGCCATCATGATCTCTTCGGGAATGGAAAAAGAATCCGGCATGGTTTCATTATAGATTGAGACGATCACATCGATGTATTTCGATGCGGGAAACCACCGTGTGTCTTCGTCGGTTTCTTCCATTAATCCAATCGCCTTTACCGCCTGTTTGAGGCAAGAATCAGCCGCAGCAAAAGCGCCGTCACCGCACAGTGCTCTGGCCTCTTGGATAAGGTCGTCCGGGTTACCGTAATACACGGAATCCCCGTAGTACACTAAGAGAGAATCCGAGTGTGCGGCAAAACGCTGTGCATCGGCGGATCCTGCGGCCAGGGATACGCTGTCGCTCCCCGACGGTGAAGCATCTTCAAGTGTCGACATGCCCTTGCGCCCCGGGCCGCAGCCCGCGGCGACAATGAGAGAAACAATAACGACACGGTATAGGACAGCGTTAAATGAATCTGCTTGACGTACTCTTTGCATTCGTATACACGGACCTTTTTCGGCAAGTATTTCCGGAAATACAAAGAGGAACTCGGCCGGAGAGAGCCCTCTCTGTTGCCATAGCGTCTGCAATAAGGATAGTGATAAAAAATTAAATCATTCCGGCCTTGGTGAGGCAAGCATTATGAAGCCACGGAAGGGGCCGCAGGAATGAAAACACTGCGGGCCGCAGGAGCTACAAGGAATTCTTTCAGAAAAAGGCGTCCTCTACGCGCCCTGCATTCAAGAAGGGCGGCCCGGATAAGCGGACCAACCTTTCTCTGGTCAATGCCGCAATAATTAACATAAAGTCTGGTTTTATAGGGACACTCTGTGCGCTTCGGACACTGGGAACAAGAGACTTTTAGCGTTTGCATTGTTCTTCCCCTTGATGGAACACAACCCTTGAAAAGATCCTTTTTGAACACAATAACCTTATTGACAGGGTTGCACCTGTCGGTTGTACCTCCTTTTTTTTATGTAGAAAACGGCTGTAATGAAGAAATTCAGGAGTCGCTGAAATACATTATAAACCACAATTGGTTGTGTGTCAAGAGATAAATGAGTCCAACAGATAGGGGCAGACCTATTTTTTAGGTAATCATGAAGTTAACCGGAAAAATTAAATAGTCAACGCTGCGCTTTTGACTTGAGACCGGTTTCATATCCGAGGCTGCCCCACAGGGAAATCGCGCGTACATGGCAGCTGCCCAGGCAGCGACCACACCCGATACAGAGCTCTTTTTTGATCACGTGCCGTTGGCCGGCCCGGCCGACGATAGCCCCACTGACCGGGCAAACGGCAACGCAGGCGCCGCAGCCGTCGCACTTCGTATCGATATTGGCCTTGGGACGGGCTTTGATGGTATCGGTGAAACAGCGGGACGGGCAGATGTAGACTGCCGCGACAAAATTTTCATTGGGCGTGAAATAATCAAGCCGGGGGAGATTGTTCTCCATGCTGATGGCGCCCGAAGGGGTGATCGCAATGCATGCCCCGCACGCCGTGCAACCGACCGAACAGTAGGACGTGACCCGTTCGCCGCTTTCATGATTATTGCACGCGAGAAAAATCTTGTGCACGTGCGGGACAAGCGAGATGAGATTGCGCGGGCATTCGCTCACGCAGGCGCCGCACCCGGTGCATAGATGACGGTTCACGATGGCGATTCCGTTATCGTTTATCGAAAGCGCGCCGACCGGGCATACCGCGACACATGAGCCGAACCCAAGGCATCCTTCGGGGCATTCCTTGGTGCCGTTTCCCAGAAGGATCGCGGCGTGGCAGTCGTGTATGCCTTCATACCGGGCGCGGTTCCTGACCTCCCTGGTTCCACCTTTGCAGTGGACCACCGCCATAAACGGTTCGCCTGTTTGGGCGGTGGTTCCGCACAGGTCCGCAATGGCGTGAGCGGTTTTGGGACCTCCGGGAATGCATGCGGTTGCTTCCACCCTGCCGTCTGCGACGGCCTCGGCAAAATCAATGCATTCGGGGTATCCGCACGCCCCGCAATCAAGACCCGGCAGGATTCTCCGTATCTGTACAACCCGGGCAAAGAAGGAGCGTCGAACCAAAAGCGAAAGCAGCACATACCCCACGGTCATGATGCATAGTGACAGGGTGGTGATCAACAGCGGAAGCAGTGGTTTCATGCCGTACTCAGGACCTGAAAAGGGGGAGGGATTCAATACCTGAAAAGGCAAGCAGGAGAAGCCCCGCGATCAGGACCTCGCGGGTGAGCCGGGCTGCCATCGATAGCTTGTTGTCCGAAACCGACAGGTTCCTGATGCCGTTGAAAAGGATCAGCACGCCGGTGAACACCGCCCCGGCTTCCGCGGCATGTGTCAGGGTCGCGGCAGGGTACACGGAAGTTGCAGGTGCGTCCATGAACCGGGCAAAGCATAACAAGGAACAGAGAACCGAGGTCCGGGCAAACAGACGGTGAAACGACGCACGAGGATGTATCAGGGAAAAAAGCAATTCTCCTGCAAGGGAAAAGGCAACGACAGAACCGATAAGGAACATCGGATAGATATATGCCACACCGGTATCGAGAAGCACGGCATTTGCAATCAACCGTGCAGTTCCAGTGCCAAGCACAAGGATAACCGTCATGACCGTTCCCCGCATGACGTCTTTGACCAGCTCGTTGACCCCTGGATATGCCATGGCCTTTCCAAGGCACCGGTCCAGCGCATAGCGGTCGATCAGAAGCGCAACCAGGGAAATTCCCGCGAGATAGGTCAGGCCGGTCATGAAATACTCCGTTTTGTTCGTAGCGACAACAACGTCATGAGTGCGCCCGCGCCGGCGACAATGATAAAAATACCCGGAACGCTCAGAAAGAATGCGGCCGGCGCATACCCGGTCATGCACGGCATAGACAAAAACAAATTTTTCCCGAGGATATCACGGATAATGCCGGCCGCGCACAGCAGTAATGAAAAACTCAGTCCCAGTGCCAGCGCATCGAGAAACGCTGCCCTGATGCTGTGCCTTACCGCATACGCTTCAGTATGGAGCGCGCAGAGCGCCGCACAGCAGAGCAGCGGCGCCAGCGTTTCACACGGCAGCCGGTGCGTGAGCAATAACGGGCTGCAGACAATGGCCGCAAGGGTAACAATCCCCGCGACAAGCAGAAGCGCGAAACCGCTCCTTGCATTATGCGGAATGGCACGGCCGAGAATCGATATTGCCAGATTGATGATGAGCAACGACACCATGGCGACCAGCCCCATCACCACATGCGCCTCAATGCTCTGGTTCGCCAGAAGCGGGGCGACCATGCCGGGAACAAGGACAATTGCCGAAGAGGTCCGTATCAGGCTTTTGCTCATCGTTTCCTGCTTCATGATCCTGTGTCCATGTCAATGCTGTCGCTTGTCCGGCCCCTCGGAGCCGGAACGCGGCTCCGGTCGAAGAGCGGCACCATGCAGCTCATGATGAGCACCGCGTGCATTGGAGCGAGGTCCTGTGCGCCGAATAGAAAAAACAATGCGGTCAGCACGCCGCATCCCGCACCGTACAAAAAACGGTTCGACCGCAGCGCAGGCGAGGTGACCGGATCCGTGGCCATGAACAATGCAACAAGAAGAACGCCGCCCGAGCAGAGCTTGAAAAGCGCGGACAGGCCGGCC
>JAFGDP010000018.1 GCA_016932075.1 Chitinispirillaceae bacterium
CCCCCCGCCGGTGAAACAACGCCACGGCAGCACCAAACACCGTCATTCCTATGAGTGTCATATACAGCAATTCCCGCCACAACTCCGCCAATCCAGCGCCCTTGAGAAACATGGCACGCAGGACGAACATGAAGTAGCGCACCGGAGTGACGGCCGACAGGTACTGCGCGGCCCTGGGCATGTTTTCAATGGGAAAGAAAAACCCGGAAAGCAGTATGAAAAAGATCATAACGAAAAAAATCAGAAAAAGTACCTGCTGGGGTGTGCGCGCGACCGTTGAGGTGAAGATGCCGATGCCAAGCGACGACATCATGTAGACCACGCCGAACAGCAGAAATACGAAAAAATTCCCGTGGAATGGGATCCTGAACCAGAGCACGGCAAAAAGCAGGAAAACGCACATTTCGGCCAGGCCGATAAGCACGTAGGGTATGGTCTTGCCGATAATCACATGGTACGGCTCGATCGGTGTGACCATAAGCTGTTCGAGCGTGCCTGACTCCTTTTCCCGCACAATGGAAAGGCCGCTCAGGATGCCGGTGATCATGGTGACGAGCAGTACCACCAGGGCCGGCACCATGTACCACCTCGGTTTGAGCAGGGGGTTGAACAGGATCACTGGCGACACGGTCACCGGAATGAGCGATTCCACTCGTACGCCCTGTTTCTCCAGATCGCGACTGAACCGTTTCATGGCCCATCCTGAGATGATGGCCGAAAGGTAGCCGCGGGACACATTCGCGCTGTTCGCGTCGCCGCCGTCAACCAGCAGCTGCACACGGCCGCCATCGTTTGTGTTCACATCGGCCGCGAACGTAGGCGGGATCACGAGCGCGACCTTTATCGCGCCCCTGTCAATTGCATCGCGTGCCTCGGCCTCGGTGGCGACCGCGCCTTTCCAGCGGAACAGCCTGTTACCCCGCACGGTTTCAAGAAGCGAGAGCGACTGAGGAGTCCTGCTCTGATCCACCACGGCTATGGCAATGTTTTTCACCTCACTCGTCAGAGCGTAGCTCAGAACGAAGAGCATGACAAACACCGGAAACACCATGAGCCGCACTGATAATTCATCGGCCCGTATATGGGCAAACTCCTTCCAGATCATGAGGTGCACGCGGTTCATAGGCGCACCCTGAAATTTTTTACCGAAACGGCTATGAGGAAAAGACTCATGCCTCCCAGTACCGCAAGGGACGGCCACAGCACCTCAAACCCGATCCCCTTGAGGATCACTCCCCTGATGATTTCTAAAAAATAGGTCGCCGGCACCGCGTAACTGATGCACCGCAGGACTATAGGCAGGCTGGTAAGGGGAAAAATGAACCCGGAAAGGATGATGGTCGGCATCATGGTGGCCGGCAGCACGATGAGCATGGCCTGCAGCTGATTTTTTACCACGGTCGAGACCAGGAGGCCGATGGCAAGCGCGGTGAAAATGTAAACCGTGGCCGCACCGGCAAGGAACGTCAGGCTCCCTGCCACCCGCACACCAAAGGCAACATAGCCCACGAGCAGGATGAGCGAGCCGTCAACAGCAGCGAGTAATAGGTAGGGCAGGATTTTTCCCACGATGATTTCGCCGGGACGCAGCGGCGATACGAGCAGCTGTTCGAGCGTACCCAGCTCCTTTTCTCGCGTGATGGCGAGCGCAGTGAGCAGCGCCGAGATCATGAGCAAAATCACGGCCATAAGCCCGGGTACAAAGTAGAGCGCGCTCCGCTGCTCTTGATTGTAGAGAATCCGCTGGTCAATGGTCACGATCGTGGGCTGTTTGATGTGCAGGAGTTCCAGGGCGGCATTAAGCACGAGCGACCCCACGGCGTTTTTCAGGATTGTACCGACGTTGGGATCGGACCCGTCAATGAGCACCTGCACCGGCGCGCCGCCGCGTCCGCTCCTCAGATCCTGCGCGAAGTGCGGCGGAAAGCGGAAAATAGCCTTGACATGGTACTTTTTGAACAGTGTACCCGGATCAGGATTCACGGTGACCGATCCGGCCACGCGAAACAGCGTGGTCGCATCGATGGACGCGGCAATATGGTTGATCTCCTGTCCCGGCACCGGCGCTTCGATAAGAACGGGTACCTCTTGAAGATCCATGGTGAGCGCATAACCGAACATGAACATCATGATCACGGGCAGAAGCAGGATGATCATAAGGGTCTGCCAGTCCCTGGTGATATGGCGGAACTCCTTGGATGCTATCGCCCGTACCCGTGCGTTCATGCAGCCTCCTGCGCAGTCGGCGCCGTCACGATCTTCACGAATGCCTCCTGAAGCGTTGCCGCGTTCTGTGATGACTTGAGCGTGGCAGGCGAATCGATCGCGGCGATACGGCCGGCCACCATGATGGAAATCCGGTGGCAGTATTCGGCCTCGTCCATGTGGTGCGTGGTCACGAAGATCGTCGTACCCCGGCGGGAAAGCGTGTCGATGAAGTCCCAGAACGTGCGCCTGCTCAAAGGATCGACCGATCCGGTCGGTTCGTCGAGAAACAGCACCTGCGGTTCATGCAGGTTGGCGCAGGCAAGCGAGAGCCGCTGCTGCCAGCCCCACGGCAGCGAGCCGGTCAGGCGGGGCAGCAATTCTTTCATATCAAGGAACTGCGTCGTTTCGTCAATGCGCGACGCGAGCGTCCTGCCCGTAAGCCCATAGATGGAGCCGAACAGGAACAGGTTGTTTTTCACGGTCAGGTCAGGGTACAGGCTGAATTTCTGCGACATGTAGCCGATGGCCGACCGTATGCGGGCCGCCTGGCGCATGATGTCGAAGCCGGCGACTTTCCCACTCCCCGAGGTCGGCTCAAGCAGGCCGCACAACATGCGGATTGCCGTAGTCTTGCCCGCGCCGTTCGCTCCGAGAAACCCGAAAATCTCACCCCTTGTCACGGAAAAGCTGATCCCCTCGACCGCAACAAACGATCCAAACCGCTTGGTAAGGTCATGCGCTTCTATGGTGTTCGCATTCACGCCTGATTCCTGATTCACGACGCCCCCTTTTCGCTGATCAGCGCAAAAAGGAGGTCTTCAATATCAGCTTCGACCTTTTCTATCGTATCCGCATACGGTACCAGGCTTTTAATGCCACGCAGCAGGATTTCCGGGGAAGGACCATCTGTCGCCAGCGCGACATGAAGCGTGCCGGCGTGTGGATACATAAGTGCTGCGCCTTCGGGCCTGGGTAGGCGCTGTGAAACGGTGATACTGCCCGTCGCGCTGCGGATGCGGTAGAGGCGATACGGATATCCGGCAAGCAGCGCTTCCGGCGTTCCCTCTTTGATCACTTCACCTTTATGAAGAAGCAGGAGGGTATCGCAGAACCCCGCTTCGTCCATATACGGCGTTGAGACCAGTATGGTGATTCCCTGGCGCTTGAGGTCAAGGAGGATATCCCAGAACTCTTTGCGCGACAACGGATCAACGCCGGTGGTCGGTTCGTCGAGAATAAGCAGTTGCGGGGTATGAATGAGGGCGCAGGAGAGCGCGAGCTTCTGCTTCATGCCGCCGGAAAGATTGGCGGCGCGACGGTCCTGGAAATCCGTTAAACGGGAAAATGAAAGCAGCGTGCGCATCCGGTTTTCACGCTCGGATGCCGATATCCCGAAAATATCGGCGAAAAAACGCAGGTTCTCCTTTACCGAAAGATCCTGATACAGGGAAAAACGCTGCGGCATATACCCGACACGCCGCCTGATATTATGCATGTCGGTCGCAGCATTGCTTCCGAGAACCGTGGCGTTCCCCTTGTCAGGAACAAGAAGCGTAACAAGAATGCGCAGAAGCGTCGTCTTGCCCGCGCCATCGGCGCCGATGAGTCCGAAGAGCGCCCCCTGCGGAACACGCAACGACACTCCCTGAAGCGCCGGAACTGTTTCGAACTTCTTATGAAGTCCGGTTGCCAGAATGGCATCCATGGGTTATCGCCACACCTCGACGGGCAATCCGCGCTTGAGCGACCCTTCTCTGTTGTCGACCTCGGCCCGGACCCGGAACACAAGCTCATTCCTGCTCTGCCGGGTCTGGATATTCTTGGGCGAGAACTCCGCCTCGTTGCCGATCCAGATCACGCGCGCAGGAAAGAACTTCTCTTTATCCTTTGTTGCACCATCATCAAAATCAAGCCTGATCCGCAGCTTTTGGTTGTAGCTGATACTTGCGAGCACTGCCTGGGGCACAAAAAAATCTGCATAGAGCGAGTCGAATTCGCCGATCTCCATGATCGGATTGCCCGGGGCCACGACCTCACCGATGTTGCGGTAGCGTGTCAGGACGATCCCGTTTGCCGGCGACCGGACATAACAGCGGCGCACCTGGTCATCAAGCTCCTCAAGCTTGACCCGCAGCCCGTTCTCTTTCTCCTTGAGCGACAAATGCACGCGGCGGGCCGCCACCAGCCTCATCTGCGTTGACTGGAAGGCGGTTCCCAGTTTATCCCGCTGCTGTTCGGTCGCCGAGCCTTTTTTCACCAGCTCATCGATACGGGTATACTCACGTTCCGCACCGGCGACGTCAGTAACCAGTCCCTTGATTTCGGCCTGCTTTGCTGAAATGGTGGTCATTAATTCCTTAATGTGGGACCGGACCTCCTGCTGCTTGAAAGTCAGCTGCACGGTATCAATGATCGCGAGCAGCTCATCCTTTTTAACGTTCTGTCCTTCATCCTTGTGCATGGCCACGATCACTCCCTGCGCCGTGGTCGACACCGCATACGTGCGCGCCTCCACGACCGCCGATCCGAGAAAATCCTTATGCGCGGTCTTGTCGCAGGAAAATGCCAGCAGAACCAGCGCCGCAAACACCCCCCGTGCGATGCAAAACGTCGTCTCTCTCATGTGCATACCTCTTTCTTGTTTCCCTCCGACGGCACACCGTGCGCGGATTTGAATCCCTTCACCATATTTCTAACACCGCCCGCCAGCCCATCCCCGGCTATCAATATTCAAGGTCTTTTCCCATCGCAAAAAACAGCTGCTGCATGGCCATTTTCTTTGCCGTCTTTGCCTGCTCGACCCGGAGGTCCGCCTCGGCAAGATTGACCAGTGCATCGAGATAGTCGGCTGCCGTGACCACGCCGGCCTCAAGAGAATTTTTCAGGTCGTCTGCCAACGCCTGTGCGGCTTCGCGTGACGCCATGGTAGCGACGAGTCGCTCGGCGGCATTATTCACCTGCTCATGGGCTATGACGGACGTACGCTCCAGCGTTTCTATCCGGCGGGTGCGCTCGATATCGATAAGGTCAAGCTGCCGCGTAAACTGCTCATGCTGTGCGCGCACTTTAAGACCATCGAACAGATTCCATTGTAGCTGCAATCCGGCGAGCCCGTATCCCATGAACGTTGTCGATCCCATGCCAAGACCGGGATTGGCGTACCGATATCCCGCGATCCCCACCAGTGAGGGGAAATGGCGATATTTCAAAGAGTTTCGCATTTGTTCTATCTGAGCGCCGGCATGCGCAAGCATCACCAGTTCAGGCCGGGCCGTATCAACGAGCGCCCGCTTCGGGATCGGAAGCGTGTCAAAGGCGGTGCTCGTCGTGTCCGGAAATATCTCCTCATCCTTGCACAACACTAGCGACATGAGCTCCCGGCGCAGACTATCGGTCCTGTCCTCGGCATCCCCCAGGTCCACATGTGCGAGCTTCAAGCGTGCTTCCGCTTCAAGGCGTTTCGATCTCAGTGCCGTGCCGGCCTCGTGCATTGCCGTGACCTGGCGGACATACGACTCGAGCCGCTCTATAAGCGCACGCCGGACATCCGCCTGCTTGTACGAAAGCTCCCACTGCAGATATAAAAGGCCCAACGAAAGCGTGATCCTGTTGATGGTGCTTTCGAGCATTGCTTTTTTTGACTCGGCATATTCCTGTTTGCTCCGGACCGCGAAATGGCGGGAAAATCCGGTAAATACTGGATAGGTACAATCAATGCCAAATTCGGTGCGGTCGTATCTTCCTATGGTGGTGTCGATGCTCATACCGGCGGCCGGAACGGCGAACCGGATCCTGTTTTTTTCCGACAACAGCGTGTACGATGCGCTCGCATCAAGCGAAGGCCACCATGCGGCGCGGGTTTCAACCAGTTCAGCCTCTACTTTTCGCAGCTCGGCTTCGGCCGCGAGGATGTCCAGATTGTTTTTAAGAAGCCGCTCGCGGGCTTCCCGCAGGGAAAAGGGGCCTGCGACAAGCGGCACTGACGCCAGCAGCAGCAACAGTAGGTGGCGGCTCATGCGTGGTGCTCCTTGAAGATACCGTGAAACGCCATGTCCAGGATTGCCTCGATACGGCGGTTGAAAAAAGCGTCGTCGAATTCGATGCCGAGATTAACCCGTTCGCTTACCGCGCCCACGATCGGCCGGGCGATAAAAGTAAAAATACACATCCCCAGTATGTTAAGGGCAAACTGGACCGGATCGATCTTCCTGATTTTTTGCCGTTTCATCTGGCCGGACAGCATCCGGTGGATGCGCATGGGAATTTCGCCAAACGAGGTTATGAGCTCATTCACCATGACCGGCAGATGGTCGCCGCCATCGACGATCTCGCGCAGCATGAATCGCGGAAAATCCCGGTTAGCGGCAAGCGTTTTGACATAGGTGGTCACGATAAGCCGCAGAAGCGATCGCACGTCGTCCTCATCGATTTCACGGGCAAGCTCCAACCGCACCGCTCCAAGCACGGTCTGCATTATGTCCTGCAGCACGGCATCATACAGCTTCTCCTTTGAACGGAAATAGTAGTGCAACAGCGCCTTGTTGACCCCTCCGCGGTCGGCAATCGACTGCATGCGTGCCCCGCGAAGGCCGTTATCGATAAACTCCTGCCGGGCGGCGGCAAGGATTCTGCCTTCGGTCGGCGCGTTCGTTATCCGGACGGTTTTACTTTTCGGTTTAACCATTTGGTTAAAATATACACGATGTAATATGAGAAACCAACTTTTTGAAGGAACGGCAGAAAAGCCTGCCCCTGCCTGCGGCAATACACTGCATATCGCTTGCATGGGATACGCGCGAAAAAAATGCAGCAACGCATCACCTAGCCGAGAATGGCGAACCCGCACTCAGCTATGTAATAAAAAGCGTTCTGTTTTTGTGGGAAAACAGCAGTTATTCAGAATAGATATGCGCTACGCAACGCAATAATCCATTTATAGCAGCCACCGGATCAGCCGACTACCAACGCCCTCTCCCACCTCTGCCACCTCTGCCACCGCCACCTTCGGCTTTCGGCCGTGCTTCATTGACATTAAGCGCTCGACCCTGGACTTCTTTTCCATTCAACTCTGCAATGGCAGCCGCAGCTTCCTCATCCGTGCTCATCTCCACGAACCCGAATCCCTTGGCGCGCCCGGTATCACGGTCCGTGATGACCTTGGCAGATACAACGGTTCCAAACGGCGCCAGCAACGCTTGAAGGCCGCTGTCGTCAATGTCGTAGCTGAGATTACCAACATACAGCTTCTTACCCATACACTCTCCTTAAACGGGGTTTGAAAACCAAACGAGCAACAATATTTTTGCAGCCAATGGTTTCTTCTGGAATTGAAAATATATTACACTCGGCGCGTATCCTAATTAGTATTACCGGAGCGCCTTTAATTATTGACTTTCAGACACGACCTTTTCTGCCGCACAACTTCCAAAAACCGCTGGAAAAAATATCCTGGCGACGGCAACGGACCTTTTGCAGGAAAAGGATCAAGGCACCTTTGTTGCCGTATTCCCGTGCGTCTGCCAATGCAACCTCGATGCCGCATGCTGGCGCAGGTAAGCCAGATATCCCTGGTTTTTATGCACCCACTGCTTCACGATCCGCCTGCCCGCGATTTTCATAAACGACGGGTAGAACGACGGGAAAAACGCTCTCGTGTAAAGCGATCTGACCGTTGCGGTAATGGTTTTGCCGGTCGCGTTCAACGCGTCGTTGAACGCGTTCATATAGGTGTAAAACTCGTCAAAGCAATCGACCATGCCTTTCTGCAGTTCATTGGCAGTCATGTTGCGCGGCGCAAATACAGAATGCAGTCCGTCATAAAGGCTCCAGTCCTTATGCAGAAGCCGCCCCTCCTTTTCAAACTGGCGAAACACCCGCGTACCCGGGAGCGGGGTGAGGATCGAAAACTGGGCGTAATTCAGGCTCATGTCGCGGCAGAAGCGCGACGTGGCCGTGAAAACATCCTTCGTGTCGGCATCGCTGCCAAGCATGAACATGCCATGAACATCAATGGCGTTTCTTCGGAAAACCTCAATCGAACGCCGTATGTCCTCAACCGTCTGCCGTTTGTTAAAATCCCTGAGCGTGTCCGGATTGATTGATTCAAACCCCACATACACCAGCATGCACCCTGCGCGCCGCATCTTTTCGACAAACGCCGGGTTCTTTGTCACTTCGGTGCGTACCTGTGCGCTCCACCGGACCCGGAACCGGTTCCGCAGCATGAGATCGAGCAGACGGTCGGTGCGGTCCAGATTCGCCGCAAAATGGTCATCAACAAAAAAGATCCAGCGCGTGCCGTCGCGGCTCCGAAGCGCAAGCTCCTCCATGACCCGCTCCGGGCTTTGCGACCGGTAGGTGCGGCCGAACATCTCGGTCACCGAGCAGAAATTGCAGTCATATGGACAGCCGCGCGAGGTCAGTATCGGCGTGACCGGCATTCGCCGCTGGCCACGTACCGTGGAATAATCAGGAACAGGAAGGGAATCAAGATCGTCAAGAGGAGTCCCGCGCACGATCCGGTCCTTGATCCTGCCCTCGACAAGATCCAGGAATATATTCTCCGCCTCGCCCGCGACCACCTGGTCAACGTCCTGCTTCACATCATCGGGCAACATGCTGGCGTGTATGCCGCCGGCCATAACATGCGACGGCCTGCCGGCCGCTTTTCTAACCGCGCGATACTCCTTCGCGATTTCCCTGCCCCGGTCGATCGTGGCGGTCAGACAGCTCAGGCAGAGAATGTCCGCATCAGCAAGGTCCGGCGGCCCGATCCGCCGTTTCATGATGTTTTCGTTGAACACGTCGGCCGTATACCCTGCCGCGCGCGCAATGGTCGCGAGGTAGATCGGACCGAGAAGGGGAATGGTCATGAACTTGGCAAACACGTTCGAGGGCGCGCCCGACGGCTCAACAAACAGAATCCGTGGTTTACTCATGATACGACTCCTTATCGCTTTACGTAATAATAATTAACCACCAGCAGGCTCGCGCCAAAGGCCACAAGCGAAAGCGGCCAGAGATGGAGCGAAACGCCAAAGACCAGGAAAAAGACGGTTGCCAGCATAATAAGACCAGATCCGAGATACAAAAAAAGCCGTACGCGACTGCTCATGAACATGCCTAGAAATCCTGTTCCGGTAATGCCGAGAAACACCGGCCACAGGGTCGCGGTCATGCGCCAGGTGGTATAGTTCAAATAAAAGAAAAACAGGGCGCACAGCACCAGAACAATGCCCAAGAAAAGAAGCGCCAGATCGCCCCTGCCGCGCTCGGAAAAAAGCATGAGAAACCCTGCGCCCACAATGAGCGGGAACAAAGGCCATAATTTGCTTGCGCCGGAAATAGCCCCGATATTTTCAAGTGTCAGCGCAATGCCGGCAATAATCAGGACAACGGCCAGAACAAAAACACTGCGAACCCTGCGCATACAAGCTCCGGGGTAAATATACCTTATTAATTGCTGCCGGCAAAATAATCAGCACACAAGGCAAATACCGTGCGAACCCACATGACCGTGGCGGGTTGTGCTGAAGGCCTGCCAGCTTATATGATCAAGCTCTGCTTTTACGTTTTATCAATACCCGCCCCGTTCGTCCGTATCACGTCCCGGTACCAGTACCCTGAATCCTTGACCGTCCTCTTCCGGGTCCCGTAATCCACATGCACGAGCCCGAACCGCTTGTCATATCCGTCGGCCCATTCGAAATTGTCCATAATTGACCAGTGAAAGTACCCCAGTCCCTTTACCCCGTCCCGGAGCGATCGTGCGTATTCCGTCAAATAGCGCGCCATGAAATCGATCCGCTGCGGGTCATGCACGCGGCCGTCCCGGTGCACCCAGTCGCAGTTCGCTAAGCCGTTTTCAGTGACCACAAGGGGCAGGAGGTAACGCTCGTGATAAAACATGGGGCCCCAATAGAGAGCTTGCGGGGCCACGTGCCACTCCTTTGCCGTAATGGGACGACCGGGCAGTGCCGGCACCATCTCGGGTGTTCTGTCTTTTGCGGCACGGACCGCCCTTCCCTCGTAAATATTGATGCCGAAAAAATCGAGCGGCTGACGTATGATTTCCATGTCGGCGGGTTCACAGGACGGCATGTCCTTGCCAAAAAAAGCGACACCCTGCTCAGGATACCTGCCCAGCACCATGGGATCGGAAAACCAGCAGTTGTTGAAAACGTTTTTGGCCGTTATGGTAAACATGGCGCGCCGCGCCGCGTCGACATCCGCAGGATCACTGGTATCGGGAAACATGACAAAACTGTCAGGCGCAACGCCGACAACCGGCGCGGTCTTCGCGTGCGCCCGGATCGCGGCGACGGCTTTGCCATGCGCAAGCAGCGCATGGTGTCCCGCCCGCAGGACCCCGCTGAATTCGAGCTTCAGTCCTGGGGCGTGATACCCGGTCTGGTGTCCGTAGCCGATAAAGCAGCGCGGCTCGTTAAGCGTTATCCAGTGCGTTACCCGGTCTGACAGGGCATCGACTGCAACCCGCGTATAGTCGGCAAACCATTCGGCGCTCTCGCGCTTGAGCCAGCCGCCTTTTTCAAACAAGGCAAGCGGATAGTCCCAGTGAAAAAGGGTGATCCATGGCTCTATCCCGCTATCGAGCAGTTCGTCGATAAGCGCGGAATAAAACGCGATACCGGCCGGATTCGTTTTGCCGGTGCCTTCAGGAAGAATGCGGGGCCAGGAGAGAGAGAGGCGGTAAGCCGATACGCCGATCTCCTTGAGCAGGCGAACGTCTTCCCGGAACCGGTGGTAGTGGTCGCAGGCAAGGTCCCCGGACTCGCCGTGCGCAACCGCTCCCTGCTGCTTGCAGAACCGGTCCCATACCGAGAGACCTTTGCCGTCCTCATACGCCGCTCCTTCAATCTGATAACTTGACGCGGCAGCGCCCCATATAAAATCCTTTGGAAAGGTAACCGATGTATCCATTGATTCTCCTTGCACGGCAATTCACCGTGCCAGACTTGTTCACAGCATGGTATATTAGGTACTGTGCGAGAAAAAGGCACGCAGGAAGCGTATGTTGTGCGAATTACAGTACCTTATGCCGCGAAACCATCCAATGCCAATTTTTCTTGCTTTGCCGGCGCAGCAAAATTGCCACATAACCGGTTCACAGCAATCGCCTATGAAAATAGTATGTTCACCATCAGGCTCAGAAACAATACAAGGACCCGCGATCCATGAGTGATCATATACACGCTCCGGCCAAACCGGATACGGCTGCAAACGGATCTTCCCAATTGAGCGATCTCGACATCTACCTGTTCAGGCAGGGAAACCATTGCCGGCTCTATGATAAGCTCGGCGCCCATCCTATCACTCTTGAGGACGGAAGCCTGGGCTACTACTTCGCGGTCTGGGCGCCCAATGCCAGAGCGGTATCGGTGGTGGGTGATTTCAACGGGTGGAAAAACGACGCCAACCGGCTCACGGCCAGGTCCGACGGTTCCGGCCTGTGGGAGGGGGTGGTCCCCGGTCTGGACAAGGGAAACCTGTACAAATACCATATCGAATCAGCAACTGACAACTACACGGCAAACCGCGGCGATCCGTACGCGTTTTTCTGGGAAACTCCACCAGCAACCTCCCCCATCACCTGGAACCTCGATTATACATGGAACGATTCGGCCTGGATGAAAAAACGTAAAAAGCATAATGCGCTCACCGGCCCGATCTCGGTCTATGAGGTCCACCTCGGATCGTGGCGCAGGAAAAGCGCGTCAAAAGACGATTTCCTTAATTACCGCGAGATCGCACCGCTTCTTGCGGATTATGTGAAGGAGCTTGGATTTACCCACGTGGAGTTCCTGCCCGTTATGGAGCATCCGTTCTACGGTTCATGGGGATACCAGACCACCGGCTACTTTGCGCCGACCAGCCGGTACGGCACGCCGCAGGATTTCATGTATCTGGTCGACTTTCTGCATCAGCAGGAAATAGGCGTGATCCTCGACTGGGTGCCGTCGCATTTCCCCAGCGACGAACACGGCCTGGTGTATTTTGACGGCACGCACCTGTACGAGCACAGCGATCCGCGCGAAGGATTTCATCCGGACTGGAAAAGCTACATTTACAACTACGGCCGGGCCGAAGTCCGCTCATTTCTCTTCTCAAGCGCCATGTTCTGGCTTGACAAATACCATGCCGATGGTCTGCGGGTCGATGCCGTGGCATCCATGCTCTATCGCGACTACTCACGGCCAGCCGGCCAGTGGATCCCGAACAAATACGGCGGCCGCGAAAACCTCGAGGCCATCGATTTCCTGAAAAAACTGAATGTCGAAGTGTACAAGGCGTTTCCTGACGTGCAGATGATCGCCGAGGAGTCCACAGCCTGGCCAATGGTATCGAAACCGACCTATATCGGCGGCCTGGGATTCGGCATGAAATGGAACATGGGCTGGATGCACGATACGCTTTATTACATGAGCAAGAATCCGATCCACCGGAAATACCATCATAATGAGCTCACCTTTTCCATGATTTACGCGTTTTCGGAAAACTACATGCTCCCCCTTTCACACGACGAAGTGGTGCACGGCAAACAGTCACTGGTCAATAAGATGCCGGGCGACGACTGGCAGCGGCTCGCCAATCTCCGGCTGCTCTATTCTTATCAGTTTGCGCATCCCGGCAAAAAGCTGCTGTTCATGGGCGGCGAGTTTGCCCAGTGGTCCGAATGGGCGCACGACAGCTCCCTTGCGTTCGAACTCAGCCAGCATGACCGGCATAAGGGGATCGCGCTTCTGGTTCACGATTGCAATCGGCTTTATCGCTCGATAAAAGCGCTGCACGAATTTGATTTCGAGGCAACCGGTTTTGAATGGATCGATTTCAAGGACTGGGAGCACAGCGTGATCTCTTTTCTGCGCAAGGGCAGCGATCCCCATGAGGTGGTCCTGGTGGTGTGCAATTTCACTCCGGTGCCACGCTTTAACTATCGCGTCGGCGTTCCATTCGCCGGATACTGGAAAGAAATTCTTAATAGTGATGCCGCGGTGTATGGCGGCAGCAACCTCGGCAACGGCGGAGGCGCGGAAAGTGCGGATCTGGCATGCTTTGGGAAAAAGCAGTCAGTGCAGCTCACGCTGCCGCCGCTTGCCGCAATCATGCTGCTCTACCAGAAAAAAGAGCCGGAAGCCGATACAATAATTGAAACCACCACAAATAGTAGCGATAAAAAACGACAACCACAAAATGACCTCACGGATGCAATTCGCTGACGCCGTCACGCACCTGAAAAAAAACGGCATATCTGCAATATTGTGCTTATATTTACGAAATGGAGTGTTGCCCCTCTCCAGCAACGCGTCATCATCATCCAAAACCACGCGGGCGTTTATGCTTGGAAAGAAATCCTACTTTTTCAATAAAGAGGGCGGCGAGATCAATCCCGACCTCATTGAAAAACCTCCCCTGTGCCTCTCATGCAGAAAAAACGATGACCCTTCCGAAGAGGTTTTTTGTATTTTAAACCGGATGGGTCAGCTGGATGCCGAAGGGTTTCACTGCAGCGCCTATCAGCCAGACTCTTTTTAGTCACTGCAGCTGAATGGCCTGCGCTTTTTACGCAGATTATTCCTGTGTAGAGTGACTTCTCCGGCGATACCGGCTTACGCCCTGTTTTCGCGGGCCTGTTCATGCGGATGATGTTGTCTCAAACACCTGATCATGTTCGTTTTTTCATCGACCATAGTGATGAGTCCAACGCTCTTATTTGATTTTGACGGCACCATAGCAGACACGCTCGAAATTTCGATCACGCTCGGGCGATCAGTACTGGATTCGGTGAAACTGCACCATTTCACCGAAGAAGATATCATCCAGTTCCGCAACCTCCCTTTCAAGGAATCGGTGCGCAGGCTCAGAATTCCATTGCGTAAAATCCCGGCACTGGTTCTCCGTATCCGTCGAGGAATCCGGGACCACATTGACGAAATCGCGCCGTTTCCAGGGATTCGTGAAGCGCTTGCGGACATCAGGAGCCACTGCTCTTTTCTGGGCATCATCACCTCGAACTCCAGAGAAAACGTAGCGTACTTTTTAAAAAAATTCGATCTGGATTTTTTCGACGCAGGAGCTTATTCCTCTGCGCTTTCAAATAAAACCTCAAAAATCCGCAGACTCATGCGGAAAAACTGCCTGGGGAAGGAAAACGTCATTTATATCGGCGACACGACAAGTGATATCGACGATTGCAGAAACGTGGGGATCAAGGTGGCTGCCGTGACCTGGGGGTACAACACGAAGGCGGTTCTGGAAGCGGCAAAGCCTGATTTCCTTATAGAAAATGTCGAAGACTTGAAACTTCTTGCTTCACATGACCGACAGCCGCGGAGGGAGTAATGGCGGGGTATAAAAAGAACATCCTTGTTGTGGGCGGCGCAGGGTATATCGGCAGCCATGTGTGCAAAGAGCTTTCTCGAAGCGGTTACACACCGGTAAGTTATGACAACCTAGTGTACGGGCATGAGTGGGCAGTCAAATGGGGGCCGTTTGCAAAGGGCGATATCCATGATGTCAAACGGCTGCGCGAGGTCATGAGCGCCAACGCCATTGACGCGGTCATCCACCTTGCCGCGTTTGCCTATGTCGGCGAATCGGTCGCGCACCCGGCAAAGTATTACCGTAACAACGTTGCCGGTTCCCTTTCTCTTTTCGAGGCGATGCGTGAAACGCAGGTAAAGAATATCGTGTTTTCCAGCACCTGCGCCGTGTACGGGATTCCACAGGAGATTCCCATAACGGAACGCTCGCCGCGCAACCCGGTCAATCCCTATGGCGCTTCAAAGCTCATGATCGAGCGGATTCTGGAAGACTATCACCGGGCCTACGGATTCAACAGCGTGTCGTTACGATACTTCAACGCTGCTGGCGCAGACCCTGACGCCGAAATCGGCGAGGCCCACGATCCTGAAACGCATCTTATCCCGCTTATGCTCGACGCAGGCATGGGCCGGCGCGAAGAGCTCAAGGTGTTCGGCAATACCTATCCGACCAGGGACGGCACCTGCATCAGGGATTATATTCACGTGACGGACCTGGCGCGGGCGCACGTGCTCGCGCTCGATCTTATTGAGCGCAAGCAGTCCATGTGCGTTGTCATGAATCTCGGCACAGGACAGGGGCATTCTATCATGGAAATGATCGAAAAAGCGAAAGAGATCATTGGCAGGAACATTCCCTATTCCATTGCCCCGCCTCGCGAGGGTGATCCGCCGGTTCTTGTCGCCGATCCGACTGACGCGCTTGCGCAGCTAAACTGGAAAGCCCGGTATGCGGACATCGGCCAGATCATTACCCATGCATGGAACTTCCATAAAAATGTATGAAAACAGATAAGCAATCCCATGCCTGACTTTTAACCACAAACAGATTACATCCATCAACCAACGTCTCAAGGAATAACCAAGAATGAAAAACGAAGCATTGCCCTTTGAAGTGGTCGAGTTTGAACGTCTTCTGAGGAAACCGACGAGCGATCCCACCGGTCTGGCCGGGTTTTTCAATTGCGGCGAAATCATGGCTGCCCGGGTACCGGCCCGCCTTGACGTCATGGGCGGTATTGCCGACTATTCCGGGGCAAACGTGTGCGAGGCGGTCCTTGGCCGCGGCATGCTCATGGCGCTGCAGCCGCGCACCGATAGAACGCTGCGCATCAGAACCATGCAGGTGGGGAAACAGAGCCTTCCGGTGGAGACCCGTATCCCGCTCGACTATTTTGAATCAGGCGAAGGTCTTGGCAGTTATGCCCAAATACGGGGACTCTTTCATGAAAATCCGCTCGTCTCCTGGGTGGCATATATCGGCGGCTCCATCTTCACCCTGCTTAAAGAGGAATCCCTGCGGCTTCCCTATGGATTCAGCCTGCTTCTGCTCAGCGCAGTGCCCATGAATGTCGGTATCGGCAGCTCTGCGGCCGTGGAGATCGGCACGCTCAGCTGCCTGAACGCCTACCTCAGGCTTAACCTTGATGCATCGCGGATTGCCCGGCTCGGCCAGATGGCCGAAAACCATGTGGTGGGCGCGCCGTGCGGCATCATGGACCAGATCGCGATCACCAGCGGCAAGCATAGAAAGCTTATCCATATCTTATGCAGACCCGGTTCGGTCCTTGGTGAGGTGGAGATCCCTGCTGGAACCGGATTCGTCGGCATCAATTCCATGATGCGCCATTCGGTCGCCGCGAATCCGTACAGCGATGTCAGAATCGGTGCATTCATGGGAAAGAGGATCATCAATGACCTGCGCGCAAAAAAAGGTCACGAGCCGGTCGATTATCTGGCTGAAGTATCGGTCGAAGATATGAATTCAATGTATCTGACGCATCTTCCTGAAACCCTGCTCGGTTCGGAATTCACCAAGACCTATAAAACCCATGATGACCCGGTGACAAAAATCCAGCCTGACGCGACCTACCGTGTGCGCGGGCCGGCCCTGCACCCGGTGGAAGAAAATGAGCGGGTGCTCTCTTTTATCGACGCTCTGCGTCAGGCGTCAAATGGTGGCGGGGAAAAGTCCCTTATTGCCGCAGGTGAGGCAATGTACGGAGCGCACGAAAGCTACCGTGACAACTGCCACCTCTCGGTCGAAGAGGTGGATTTTCTGGTGGAGGCGGTCCGCCGCAGGGGTCCGAAAAACGGCCTCTACGGTGCAAAAATCACTGGCGGCGGAACCGGCGGGACCGTGGCGGTGTTTGGAAAAACAGAGGCATTGCACGAGCAAATTCCAAAAATAGCGGTCGATTATTCACGACGCATCGGCGTGCTGCCGGATGTGTTCGAAGGGACCTCGCCCGGCGCCATGGAGTTCGGCGCGCGGCGGTTCTGTTTCGGGCATGAAGGCTGGTCAGGCGGTCAAATATGAGCAGCTGTCGTATCCGCAAGGCAGTGGTCCCTGCAGCCGGTCTGGGCACCCGCCTTTTCCCGGCTTCACACGCAGTTAAAAAGGAGCTTTTTCCGGTTGTCGGGCCTGACGGCATTGCCCGGGCGCTCATTCATTATCATCTGATTGAACTCGTTGCAACCGGTATTGAGGAAATCTGCATAATCGTGCAGCCCGGCGATGACGCTGCCATCCGAAACTACCTGGCCGGTCCGGATGATGCGTATCTCCGCAGAATCGAGAAATATCCCGGGCTCTGCCAGGAGGCGACAACGATGCGTGACTTGATGGGCCGCGTTCGTTTTGCTGTTCAAAACGAACAGGAAGGATACGGCCACGCCGTGTATCAGACACAAGGATTTGCCGCAGGAGAAATGGTGCTGCTCTGCCTAGGCGACCATTTATTCAGGGGCACGGAGGTCTCACCGTACAAGGAACTCACCTCCATGGCCTTGATCTCGAATGGTCGGTCGGTTTCAGCAGTGAACCGGATACGTCCCGCGGAACTCAGGGGTTTCGGCACGATCGCAGGGAAAAGACAAATCACAAATCCGCGCATCATCGACGTGCATCTTATTATCGAGAAACCGGACATCGAAACCGCCCGGACACGGTTGCGGGTGGACGACCTTGGGAGTGACGAGTTCCTGGGCTGGTTCGGCATGCACCTGCTTGCCCCTTCGATCTATGACATTCTCGGGCAGATGATCAGGGATAATGTCCGGGATAACAACGAATTCCAGCTTACACGCGCCCAGGAGATCCAGCGGCAGCAGGAGGGGTATCTGGCGCTCGAAATGGTTGATGCACGGCGCTTTGATTTCGGTACTCCAGACGATTTTATCAGAAATCTTCACGGGTTCAGCCGGCGCTGAATCCGCAATGGTTTTCTTGCCTTCCAGCATTTCCCTAATATATAATAGGTACATGTTCAACTATTGAACAACCTTGAATCACAGGTCCTTATCCACATTATGATAGAATACAAGCTTCTTAAAGAAATTGAACAAAATCCGGCATCCACCCAGCGCACCCTGGCTGAAAAGCTAGATGTAAGCCTGGGAAAGATCAATTATGTACTCTCCGGACTGATAAAAAAAGGTTTGATAAAAGCGCAGAAGCTCAAGAATGATCCACGGAACATCCGCTGGTCCTATCTTCTTACGCCCAAAGGCATCAGCGAAAAGATAACCATTACCGGTGCGTATCTTGAAAAAAGGCTGCATGAGTTTGATGTGATTCAGCGTGAAATCGCTGAGCTGAAAAAAGAGGTTGCTAAAAACGGCAGTGGAAACTGCGATTGAAGTCACGGCAGCACTGTCGTAATTGGTTGATAGGTATTCCTGAAACAACCTGTCCGCGGAAAAACAGGTACCGCCCACAGGGGGAAGAAGCGCCCGTTCCAATTGCGGATTGCAGATTGCGGAATGCGGAATAAAGAATAAAAAAGATACCGGACGAGATGACCAAGCATACTTCCAAGATCATTCTTTACCAAAACGACAATGATACAAGACAATAAAAAATTATCGGAATACCTTTATGATTTATAATCCGCAATCCGCATTCCCCAATCCGCAATTCTAATATGGCTTCCACCGTCGCCGTCCTCCGCACCTCCCCTGCCACAATCCTGGCTGATTATCACCGGCTCATGAACCTTGCAGGATACCGGAATGTTATTGACCGGACCGTTGATACTGCCCTGAAAATAAACATCAGCTGGCATTATTTCTTTCCCGGCAGCTCCACGACGCCCTGGCAGCTCGACGGCGTGATCCGCGCCCTGAAGCGCGACGGATACGATCTTGGCCGCATCCATGCCTGCCATAACCGTACCGTGGTGATCGACGCGCACCTGGGCGAACGGGAGAACAAGCAGCTTCCCGTGGTGCTGGCCCATGGCATCCGTAATCTCCATCTGTATGAAGGAGAAGAGTGGATAAACATCCGTGACGCAGCCGGCGATCTGACAAAAGAATTCCTCAGCCTCAACAAGGTCTATCCCAGAGGTTTCATGATCCCGAAGCGGTTTATGGGCGAGAACATCATCCACCTTCCCACCATCAAGACACATATTTTCACCACCACCACCGGCGCCATGAAAAACGCGTTCGGCGGCCTGCTCAACGAGAAACGGCACTGGACGCACCCCGTCATCCACGAAACGCTCGTGGACCTGCTCATGATCCAGAAGAAAATCCACAAAGGTATTTTTGCCGTCATGGACGGTACGTTCGCCGGAGACGGACCCGGTCCGCGATGCATGATTCCGCACATTAAAAATGTGCTGCTTGCTTCAAGCGATCAGGTGGCGATCGATGCGGTCGCCGCGAAGCTCATGGGGTTCGATCCATTGCGCGACCTGAAATACGTCCGTCTCGCGCATGAAAAGGGATTAGGATGCGGTGATGTGCGCGAGATCAACATAACCGGCGACGCAGACGCGGCGCGGGAAAACTGGAATTTCGTGGGCCCGTTTAAAAAGACGACCTTTGCCAGCCGCATGCAGCACCGGATCTACTGGGGGCCGCTCAAAAAACCACTGGAGTGGACCCTGAAAACCGTTCTCGCGCCATGGTCGTACATTGCCAGCGTAGTATATCATGATGCGTTCTGGTATCCAACGCATCAGAAAAAGGTCCATGAGATCCTTCACAGTCTTTGGGGGCGTCTCTTTCATAACTGGGAAAAGGTGGCGATCCCCGCAAATGACCTGACAACTCCCGGCTGGAACGATGTCGGGAACGAACCGGCACGGCTCGAGAAACAGACGCTGCGCCTTATCGGCAGGGCAATACGCCTGGTCGGTATGGCAATAAGGGAAGCGCCTGAGTTTAGAAATACGAAATCGCTTCGCTCGAAATGACAACTAATCCAATCATACAATAAACCCTCAATCTTTCCATGTTTCTCAATTCTCCCGTCCTCTCCCTGCTCAAAGCCCTTCGCCCTCACCAGTGGGTGAAAAATCTCCTGCTGTTCGCGCCGCTTGTCCTTGCCCACAAGTTGAATGATCCCGCCAGTTTCACAACGCTTCTTGTCGCATTCTGCCTGATGAGCATGGCTTCATCGGCAATGTACCTGATAAACGACCTGTTCGACCGGGAAGCGGACCGCAAACATCCGGTCAAAAAAAACCGGCCGTTCGCCTCAGGCGCGTTTTCAGTCCGGACAGGTATCGTGATTGCCGGCGTGCTGCTCATCGCTGCATTTGCAGCGTCAATGGTTTTCCTTCCCGACCGTTTCACCCTCATCCTCACCCTCTATATCGTCTGCGTCCTGCTCTATTCGCTCGTTTTCAAGCACTGGCTCATGATCGATGTCATCCTGCTGTCGCTCTTTTACGGCCTGCGCATATTCGCCGGCGGCGTTGCCGTGGACATTCCGGTTTCACCATGGCTTCTGGCGTTTTCCTCGTTCTTCTTTCTGAGTCTTGCCTTTGTAAAACGATACGTGGAGCTGCAGCTTCACGAAGCAAAGCCGTCAGAGGTGGTGCAGGGCCGCTACTATCGTTTTGACGACCGCCACCTCGTACAGACTGCGGGCATTACCAGCGGATTCTTGAGCGTTCTCGTGTTCCTGCTCTATATCGCGAACTCAAAAGAGGTCAGCGAGTTTTATCCCCACCCCATGTGGCTCTGGATGATCGCGCCGCTGTTCATCTACTGGCTCATGCGGTTCTGGTTTCTTGCCGAACGTAAAAAAATCCACTCCGATCCGGTCACCTTTGCCATCAAGGACGGGGCGAGCTGGGCAACGGTGGGATTCTGCATACTGTTTCTGACCCTTGGATCCATATCCTGAGGATACTGTTTGGGTAAACGTCATTTTGTTAATAGCGGAATTTCACTCCTTTCGGACATTGGAGAAAGCGACGAGTGGCGTTCCTGGTACTCGCTCACCCCGCAAAACCGCTGGAAGGAAACGGAGAAACTATGGAATTTTTACCTAAAAACCGGAGGGAATCTTGACCCAGAACCCGATTCTCAAAGTCCTTTCCGTGATGCATGGCTACCGGGTACGTTTTCTGCTCATCGGCGGACAGGCATGCGTACTATACGGAGGGTCTGAATTCAGCCGGGACACGGACCTTGCGGTTCTGCCGGACCGGGAAAATCTGGAGCGTCTCATGAAAGCTCTTAAACAATTACAGGCAGAAAAAATTGCGATTCCGGATATGTCAATTGATGCTTTACAAAAAGGCCATGCTGTCCATTTTCGCTGCAAACACCCCGATGTACTTGATATGCGAATCGATATCATGTCGATATTTCGTAATGCGCCCGCTTTTGAAACAATGTGGGATCGGCGGACAACCATGGATCTGGGCGATGGAATTGAAGTGGACGTCATTTCACTTCCTGATCTTATCGGCATAAAAAAAACGCAGCGAGACAAGGATTGGTTTCACATCCGAAGGTTAATTGAGGCGCATTATATGGAGAACAAGGAGAATCGCTCGCCTGATAATGCAAGTTTCTGGCTGACTGAATCTCGGACACCAACCATGCTTCGATATCTTTTCAAGGAATTTTCAGACATCGCAACCGTAATCAGCCAGAAAAGAACCATTCTGAAACTTCTTCCTGAATGCTCTGACGATCAATTATCACAGGCTTTGGCTGACGAAGAAAAATTGTTCAGAGATGCGGATAGAAAATATTGGCAGCCGCTGCTGGAAGAGCTTGAAACCCTCAGGCATACCAGGAAAAAATAGACCGTGCGGATATCTTCACTTATCTACGACTTCGACGGCACACTGGTTGATTCCAGGCAGGACGTTTTTGAAAGCCTGATGCACGCCTTTTCATCCAACGGTATTCCGGTTGATGCGCTACAGGCCGAAATCATCATGCAGATGCAGCTGCCAGAAGCAGTTACCTATGCCGCACCTGGACTTCCCGTAGAAAAGAGAAACGCCATTATCGAGGCTTTCAAAAAACACTACGATGCGAGCGATTACCCGAACACCACACTGATGCCCGGTGCAAGAGAGCTCCTGGAGAAGTGCTTACAAAAATCGATACCCTGTTATATTGTTTCTAATAAGCGGCAGTATCCTATGCTTAAGATCCTTGAAAAATTCAATCTGCGAAAATTCTTTTCTGCCGTGTATAATCCGGACGTGATTGAGAGTAAAAAATTATCAAAAGCCGAACTTCTGGCCCAGGCGGTCATGACCCACGGACTCGACCGGAATTCCACCGCCTACATCGGTGATATGGACGCTGACGTGCAGGCAGCCAGGGAAAATGGATTGATCTCCATGGTCGTGGCAAACGGCTACGGCGTGGAAGCGGCTAAGGCCAGCAGGCCGGAGGTTGCGGTCAAGAATCTTCTTCAAATCAGGGAATTGATCTTTCCGAGGCAAACATGAACAATCCCTATGAAGGGCTACACCGGGAATTCGCCCGTGCCGGAGCCAGGGTCATGTTGAGTTCCGGTCAAGCCTGTGTGATGTACGGGATTGCCGCGTTTTCCAAAGACGGCGATTGGATTATCGAAGAGAGCGAAGAGTCCTGCCGGGTGGTCTTGTCAGTGCTCGAGAAGAACAATGCTTCCTATCGGCTTGGCGCTCCCTTGGATATCCGATTCCTTTCGCAGGGATGGACAAGCCATTTTGAATATCAATCCGAAGATATTCGCATGCGCGTCGATTTCTGTTCGCGTCCCCCGCGAATTCAGTCGCTTGACGCACTCTGGAAAAACATGATTAATAAAAAGGGCATTGCTATCGTTGACGCGGAGTCATTGATACTTCTCAAGCAGACGCGCAGAATCCGCGATTATTCCGTCATCGGGGCGCTGGCAGAAACGCTCGGATTCAACGCAAACGTTCCGGAAATCGCGCTTGCCTTTCTTCAGGATTACGACTTGTTGAAGAAAGCGGTTGAAAGATGGCCTGATCAGGCGAGAAAAAGCGATAGAGACGCCGTGCGATTGATCGTATCGGGCGGGAGTCGCAGGGACGTGATCATTGCGATCGCCGTTGAACAGGACCTGTTGATCCAAAAAGATCAAGCCAGAATCGACTCGATGGTCGACTCGTCCAAGGATTTCAGTTCAAAGTTCTTTCTGCATAGAAAAAAATGGAAAGAATGCGGTAGTCCTCTTTCACAACAGCACGCCGAACTGGTCAGCCTTGCTGAACAGTACCTGCAACCCCTTTGATTGATCCCAAACTCATCCGACAGGCATCGCTCCGGTTATTGGAACCGTATACCATCTCCCCTGACACTCCCTATCTCAGCGAGGACCAGCAGGAGCTCTGTAAAATGACCCTTGAGCAGCGGAGCGCGTGGCGGGCGGAATGGCTGCGACTCGCTGCAAGCACCGACACCGATGACCGGGAATAAATTGGACGCGGCTACCGACACCTCTCCTGCAATGGAAAAAATCCTGATCGAAGGCTACCGTTCAATGTCGCCGGAACGCAAACTGCGACAGGTAACAGCGCTCACTCAGATGGTGCAGCGGTTGGCACTCACGCGAATCCGCGAGCAATATGGCGCCATGACTGAAAAAGAGGAAAAACTCCGTCTCGCCGCGCTCTGGCTGCCGCGGGAGGACATGATCCGCTGGTTTGACTGGGACCCGGAGATCAAGGGGTATTAGAATGACTTCCGCAGACCCGATCGTCATTGTCGCAAAACTTGCACGCGTACTGGAATCACATTCCATTCCCTATGTGGTTGGAGGATCCCTCGCCAGTTCGCTCCATGGCATCCCGCGCGCGACCCAGGACGTGGATGTCGTGGTGGATTTAAAAGAACATCAGGTCGACCCTGTTGCTGAGGCGCTCGACAACGATTTCTTTTTCGACCGGGAAATGGCCAGGGATGCGATACGCAGGCGTTCCTCGTTCAACATCATTGATAAAGAGGAATTTTTCAAGATCGATCTTTTTATTCAAAAAAACGACGAGGTTTCCGAAGAAGAGCTTTCCCGGAGAAAGCTTCATGCAATCGCGGATGTTCAGGGACAATCGATCTATCTGTGCAGTCCGGAGGACATCATCGCGCACAAATTGTACTGGTATAAACTCGGCGACGGTGTATCGGAACGGCAATGGAGCGATGCGCTAAATGTCATCAAAGTACAAAACCAACGGCTGGACATTGACTATCTGACCCGGGTTTGCGCCGCCCGGGGAGTATCTGATCTGCTGCGCAAGGCGCTTGATTCTGTTTCTGGAGGGTCTGCCTGATGACATCCGCATTCTGGAAAAACAAACGCGTCTTTGTCACCGGCCATACCGGGTTCAAAGGCTCCTGGCTTTGCCTTTGGCTGCATAAGCTCGGCGCGCAGATAACTGGTTACTCGCTTGCGCCGCCGACAGATCCGAACCTGTTCGAACTAGCCAATATCCGATCATGTACCAGATCCATTCATGGCGATGTCCGCAACCAGAAAGCGCTCCACGATGCCATATCACAAGCATACCCTGAAATCATCTTCCATCTCGCGGCCCAGCCGCTGGTACGGGATTCCTACAAAGTCCCTGTCGAAACCTATGAAACCAATGTAATGGGAACTGTCAACCTGCTCGAAGCGATTAGGACCTCAGCGTCTTCAGTCAGAGCGGTTATCAATGTGACGACGGACAAGGTGTACGAAAATCCTGAACGCGACCAGGGATTCAAAGAAGGCGAACCGCTCGGCGGGTATGATCCCTATTCCAACAGCAAAGCATGCTCTGAACTGGTCACCGCAGCATATCGGACCTCCTATTTCAATCCCGCAGATTATGAACGCCACCAATGCGGAGTCGCTACAGCTCGTGCCGGCAACGTGATCGGCGGCGGCGACTGGGCCACAGACCGGATAGTTCCTGATTGCATTCGCTCCTTTATGAAAAGTGAACGCGTTATTCTGCGCAATCCGCACTCAACCAGACCCTGGCAGCATGTACTGGAACCGCTCAGCGGGTATCTGCTGCTTGCGCAGAACCTATTTAACGACGGGAAAAACTTTTCAGAAGCCTGGAATTTCGGCCCGCATGACAAAGACTGTGTTCCGGTGGTCTCACTTGTTGAAAACCTTTGCACTGCGTGGGGTAATGGCGCAAAGTTTGAACTCAAACCCGACCACGGCCCGCACGAAGCATCATATCTCAAGCTTAACTGGTCCAAGGCCGCATCGCGACTCTCTTGGTTTCCGCAATGGCATATCGAAACAGCCATAGCAAAGACTGCCAGTTGGTACCGGAATGTCTCTAAAGGGAAAAATGCTCAAGAAGAGTGTTTACAGCAGATTGAGGAGTATGAAAATGCTGAGGGCAAGACGAAGAATAAATAGCCGTGGATAGATCAGCCCTTTATCGAACTCAGTACAGATCAGCGCGGATAAAACAAAAAAAGACAGGTTTGTCGTAACGTATATTATTAACGGCTGATACCGGATACCTTGAATACCCTTTCATTGCTCATATTCCCATGATTCCATCAGAAACCCAAGACGAAATCGTTCAAAGAATCCGTCATGTAACAGACGCTATTTCCATAGTGCTTTTTGGCTCCCATGCTTATGGGAGCCCCACTGAATCGAGCGATCTTGACATCGCCGTTATCTGTAAAAACATGTCGTCAAAAACAAAAGAATGCGTGAAAATACGGCGAGCATTGTCCGGCATCCGGCATTCAATTGACGTCATTGTAGCGACACCGGAAGAATTTGAGACCTATAAAAAAGAAGCCGGATCTGTATTCAGGACAATCTTTGAAAAAGGAAAAATTCTTTATGCCGGACAAGCCGCCTAAACACTATGAAATATTGCGACAAAAGGCGGATGTTGATCTGGCTGCGGTTGAACATCTCATACATGCACCGGACATTGACTCTGAGCTGCTCCTGTTTCATCTTCAACAGGCAGCGGAAAAATATTTAAAAGCGCTTCTTTCACATCGAAATATCCATTTTGAAAAAACCCACGACCTAATCGAGCTCCTTGATTTGTGCGCTGAAAACGATATCATCTTGCCTGATTACGCCAATGAATTCGAAAATTTATACCCCTATGCGGTTCAGGGAAGATATGAAATGACATCATCCGCGGATGTAGATCCGGGATTATTTCTTAAAAAATTACAGATCTTCAAGACCTTTATCCATAAAGAAACTAATCAGTAGAAACTGACATACCTCTTTAAAGCGATTTTTCACAATGAATACTGAAAACCAAACACCTTTAGGTGCGACTTCCAACCCCGACGAAATCAACCTCCTGGAATACATCTACGCCCTGGTCAAGCACAAATGGCTGATCATCGGCATCACCCTGCTCGGGCTCATTGGCGGCTACATTGCCGCCCTCGTTAAAGGCCCCACCTGGGTAGCCGAAGCGGTCATCGCCCCGCGCGAAACCGAATCGCAAAAATCACCCTCATTCGCCGGCCTCGGCGCGCTCGGCGGCATCGTGGCAAGCCAGCTTAACCTCGGCGGCAACGCCAGCCTGGAAAACATCGACCTGATCCTGGATTCCCGTGAATTCGGGGCAAAACTGATCGACCATTACTCGCTGCTTCCGGCCATCTACAAACAACAATGGCCTAAAGCCTATAAAAAGTACCGTGACACGACCGCCAAATCCTGGAAACCCGAATTCATTCCCCCCAAACCACTCGAAATGGGCGCCTTCATCAAATCCAACTACCTGAAGAAAACCCTGAATAAGAACAACACCCTGACCATGGAAATCAAATCTCCCGACTCCGCGTTTTCCCTCCACCTCGGCAACCACTACGTCGAATTTCTCAACGACTACATCAAATCAAGCGTCCAAACCGAAGCCCGCGAAAACGTCGCCTACCTCGAAAAGCAGCTTGTCGCCATCTCCGACCCGCTCCTGCGCGAAAAAATTCAGTCGCTCATTGCCAATGAGATCGAAAAAGA
>JAFGDP010000019.1 GCA_016932075.1 Chitinispirillaceae bacterium
CATGACGGATTCTGTCTATGGAACACCGCACAGACCGAGCATTGTATTAGAAACGCGACGGTAACGACGGACGTTTTCGATGCGCTCCACAAATCGTGCGTGAAATATGGCGTTGATTTGGGATTTTATCTCTCACCGTGGGACATGAACCAGGATGCAAAAGGCGTATGGCGCGACTCCGTTGCCTATAACAGGTTCTTTGTAAATCAATTGAAGGAATTAATGACCAACTATGGCCCCATAGGTGAATGCTGGTTCGACGGCGCCGTCGCACCCTGGATATACCCCGTTTTTGCGCTGGTACCGCAATATCGACCCAACATGTGGCACGATACGATTGAAGCCTATCAGCCGAATGCGGTGATTCGTATGTACGATCCTATCTACTATTCCGGAACGCCAACGGATTCCAGCGAGTGGATGGGCATAAAAAACGGCACTCAAAAATTGAAGTGGCGCGGAAAAGAAGTCAGGACATGTGGAAATGAATCCGGGGCCGGACGCGCGGACGAATGGTGCGTTCAACCCGTATTTACCAGATTTTTTGCAGAGCAACTGCGGAATAGTGATTTAGGTGCGGAATCCTATTACCCTAATTCGGTGGGTGCGGTCTGGTATCAGTCTGAGGTCAATACCTCCGTAGCCATTGATTGGCACTGGCATTCCCAGAGTTATCAGTTGAAAAGCTTAAGCGAGTTAAAAACAGTCTATTATAATTCTGTGGGAGATGATGCCGTGCTTCTATTGAATGTGCTGCCCGACAATCGCGGATTGATCCCAAACGACCAGATCACGCTCCTCAAAAATTGGCGTAACTGGATTGATTCGACCTTCACTAAAAACTGGGCCAATGGAGCGACCGCGGCCGTTACAACCAATACCGGCGTGCCCGAAGTTCCGGGTCATGAAGCCAATAAAATTATTGATAATAAAAGGCATACCTACTGGATGCCCGGCGGTACGTGGAATGTAAACACAAGTACTGCAACCATAACCTTCACGCTACCATCGCCGCAGACATTCGATAATGTCATGATTAAGGAATATGTTTACGACGGTCAAAGGGTCGCGGGTTGGGATGTCCAGTATCTGAATGGCTCGACTTGGACATCGCTTGTTACAGGCAAAAAGATCATTGGATACAAGAGAATATGCAAATTCAACCAGGTTACCGCAAGTCAGGTGCGATTGAATATCACCAGAAGCTGGGATACTCCGGAGATCAGCAATTTCGCCTTGTACCGGACCCTTTCCGGCATTGATCTTACACCGGAAGACACTACCCCGTCTGTTGCAGTCATGCCTGCAGCAACAGCAGCGGTATCATTTCCATTGCAGCCGAAAATCACGGTAAACGCTCGTTGCTTGGCCATAGATGCGATGGGGCAGCGTATCGGCAGGGTCGATATCGTCGGGCTGGATGGCCGGTTGGTTCCGTTACCCGGGATTTCCGGTTCAAAAGCGGTCTCCCGTCCGTTGGCGGCCGGAGTATATCTGGTGCAAATTCAAGCGGGAGAGAGGACGTATACCAGCAAAATAGCGGTTTCACGGTAGCGCCGGCGGCGACCTCCGGTTTACAAAAAACTTGTCCAGGAAACCCTGTTTAACAGAACAGATCGTCGCTCATGGTTAACAGGGGTTTTGTCAGTGACCGGAGCAGCGGCTATGTTGAAAATTCAGAAAGGATGCTATACCATGTCTGCTCGACAGGATTCTTCAATTAAGACAGCGCGCGGCTGTTTGCGGGATGTCGCCCGGTTCGCGCCATTGGTATTCATCGCTTTGGCGTATATGACGCCTCAGGCAGCCCCGAAGCCGATGATTGAGTATTTCAAGCCGATTCCTATCGTAGGAAAGCTGACCACGTCCGGATGGGGCTACACCTCCGTCGGACCCAGGGATTCATGCAACGGTATAGAGGATATAGCCAAATACCGTTACTGGGACGGGAAAATTATGAAGGCGCCCAACGG
The DNA here is from genome assembly GCA_016932075.1 of Chitinispirillaceae bacterium. The sequence continues at coordinate 1,974 of JAFGDP010000019.1, forward strand.
CAAGTACCATCTCTTCTGCAGCCGCTGGCCGACCAGCGCGGGGATGGCCGGTTGGTTGGGTCAATCGATTTCTGTCCACGCAGTGAGCGACAGCATCCTCGGCCCCTATAAAGAAATTGGGCCAACCTACACCTACCAAAATTCAAAAGGCCACAACACGACCGGGCTTATGCTGAAGGACAGCACTTACGCGGTCGTCGAAAGTGCTATAGTACCCGGCTGGATATTCACCTCAAAAACTCTCGATGGACCCTTTACCTATAAGGGCTCGATCAGTTGGAACGACAATGGGTTCAATATCGGCCAACCTACCTCCAATCTGACGATCTTCATAGGGCCGGACAATAAGTATTGGGGGTTCTCCAATACCGGCGCAGTCATGAACAACGCTGACAGCATTCTTGGTAAATACGACGTGCGAACGTCCATGATCTACCTTCCGAATCCAGGCGAGGACATGGGAAAAGCGGAAGACCCCATCATGTGGTATAGCGGCGGTTATTTCCATGTTGTCTATAATTACTGGAATACAAGAAGAGCCTACCATATCATGTCCAAAGACGGAGTGCATAACTGGATAAACACCGGCCTTGCGCTTGACCGATCTTCTAATTTCTGTCGCTACACCGACGGCACGGTCAATCATTGGGGCAATATGGAGCGACCGAACGTCTATATGGAAAATGGTCATGTCACTTACTTCACGTTTGCCGTAACGGACCTGAACAAAGACTCATCGGATGCTTCGACCGGGACCAAAGTCATTGTCGTTCCATTTGACGGGATGAAATTCGACGCCGACAGCGGCGGGACAGTGGTGACCGGGATCGCCGGCCGAAGCGGCGGTATTGCCGGGAAAAACATGGTTGCACACAATGTGAAAAGCGCTTTAATCGATTTGTCC
>JAFGDP010000020.1 GCA_016932075.1 Chitinispirillaceae bacterium
CCTTTTTCCAGCCTCATGTTTTCCGTAACCGTCGCTGAAATGGGCCGTATCGATACGTTGGGCTTGACGATGGAATAAGCTCCATCCGATCCCGTCGTGTCCTTCACTCCTTGCTTCGCCAATTCCACCACCGCATTGGCCACCGGCTGACCGGCGCTATTGGAAACCCGTCCGTGCAGGTTGATGGTTTGCGCGTGAAGCTTTGCTCCGAAAGCGATGATTAATCCGAAAGCGATAGTTCGATTCATGATGTACTCCGCGTGAATGGTTTTAAGTCAGACATAACAACCTTTGACTGATAGTAAAGTTCGATCATTAGACCACCGAACGACAAACGCAATAGCTACATAGCTGCCGGGAAAGCCGCTACTCAAAAGAATTGATTTTTATTACGGTTTTCCCGTGCCTGGCCGATTGAACACTGAGTAAATACATATGGTTCAACTCGCGAGGGAGATTGATCCGGTGCTGTCCAGCCCCGAGTTCTCCCTTGAAAAAACAATCGTATACTCTCCCTGATAGTCCGATTTTAGTTACGGAAATGAAATCTCCGGACGGCAGGTTCAACAGACAGGCGTTTTGCTGACCATACGATCCATTCCGAACCGGTATAAGGGATAGTTCCGAAAATGCAGGTATCCGGGTTTTCTGATTAATGGCGCTAACGGCCGGCAAGTCCTGGTCGACAAAAAGAGCACCCATCCGGATGTAATAACCGCTGGATGCCGAATTTCTGGTCGAGAGTATTGTCATTGTCAAGGTGTGGTTTCCAGGCGCCAGCTTGCTTGTCAAAACCGGATACGAGCCGAGCGACTTACTGTAATATCCGGTCTTTTTTACCGAAGCAGATGCGTCAATCGACCATTCTACATCACCGCCATCCGTGTTCTGTACCCACTGCATACCGATAGCTGTTCCCTTGAACGAATAGGTGAATTTAGTCCCGGGTTTATTGCAATTGATCTGATTCGGAAAACGGGTCTCTCCCGTTGCGACAACCGTCCAGCTCGGAACTGACAACTGGTTGGCCATGATAATTGCTCCATTATCAACGGTGTTCGAGACCAATGGGTCAGTGAGCGTCACTGGTGCGTAGGCCGCCGGAACAGCAGGCGTCAGAAAGTATCGCTGAAGCACACGGGCGATTTCATCGGCATAAATTTTGTGACCGGCATCGTTTGGATGGGTACCATCGGTAGTAAGCGTTTCCAGTGTCCCATGACCAGCCTTGATCTCCTCCCACATTTTCTTTCCAATGTTTATCGAGCCGATATGATAATGGTCTGCAACGGCCTGCTGTGCAAGCACCGCCGGCGGAAAGGTTCCTTGATCATAGGCGGCAATGGTATTGTTATGGACGGTGTAAAGAAATTGTATTACACAGTTTGGGTAATTGCGCAGGATATTCCTTACAATCCCATCCATATACGGCTGGATATCAGCGCTGCTTTTTTTCCAGTCGTTGACCGCGAATTCAACAAACACCAGATCGGGATTTTTCGAAGTGACATCGCGGGTACAGCGAAAACTGCCGAGATCGGAACCGGTTCCTCCCCACGAAGCATCTATCTCGACAATAGAAGCCTGGGGACAGTTATTTTTCAGCCAGATCGTAGTGAGGGCCCTGTAGCTGGTCTTGGAACGGTCTGAAGCATTGCCGCCCTGCGTAATTGAACCGCCAAAATAGGCCACATTGATTTTTTTATCAACAGACAATCTGAACCGGAGATTGGCGAAGTACGCGGCCGTATCGGTTACGGTTGCGGAAAACAACTCAACGGGAACGGCTATGCACAATAGAATCATCGCGACGCTCAGCCATCGCGCGGATTTTAAAACGACCACGCCGCAGTTAATGCCCGACATTATGTATCCTCCCCTGCAGAACACCGTAAAGAATTCCCGCCTCTTAAACGATCCTTTTCCTGCCGATCCTCACTGAAAAGTAATTACTTTTTTTCCGATTGATGGTTAACGGAATTTGTTATGCGATACCGCTTATCTGATTACATTGACATTTTCATAATATACATTCTCCCCGTAAACCATTTTCATGAGATAATTGCCGTTGCCAAGCTGGTGTACGGGCAGTCTGAATTCTTGGGAACCGGAACCTGAAACCTGATTGTGTTTCAGTACCTTTTTTCCGTCTACCGTAAATAGTTCCAATTGAAACGTTGTTCCCGGGCTGTAATTTTTAATCGAATATGTCGCAGGATCGTATACTGCCCGGCGATGCGCCTGGGGTGGGGCTTTAATAACCGGTACCGGGTCGGTACACATCAGGGAAAATTCATCCATCGTGCACGTGCCGCCTCCCGCATTGGACGCGCTTACGGTGGCCTTCCCGGTTGTAATTTTAATACCCGATATGCTTACCTCCGTCCAATTGCTCGCATTGGAGGATTTCTTCATTTCAGTGCCGCCGAAATCGGCTATGGCAATCTGGCCATTTCCCTTAACCCAGGCTTTCAATTCATAGGTTCCGCTGGGTATAGCGGCTATGGACGAGCTTTGAGGTATCTTTTGGGTCGCAGTCGCGCCCGAACCCAGGCTCAGGCAGAACTCGCCCGCACTGTGAGAACCTTTGGCATTCGGGTCTTTGCCTTCCCATCCTATAACTGAGCCTACCGTAATTCGGTCGGCTTCAAAACAGGGGTTCAAAATGTAGTTGTTCCTCGGCCCGATTTTCCATGTGCCTTTAACGGCATCTATTGACCAATTAGAAAGCGAATTGAATGTGCATGTCGTTCCCTCAACGGTAATCGGGCACCACTGGTTGTAGCCTATGCCGTTGCCGGTATTGTTACACCAGCGATCACCACAGTAGATGACGGTTGTATCTTCCGTACCATTAACCGTTATAAAAAAACCGCTCTGAGTGACATGGGCGTAATCAAGACCGGAGTTGATCATGATGGCTTCCCTATTATACGGTCCCAGGATATTGTCGGATGATATATAATAACAATGAGAGGTATTCCATCCATGCAGATCGCCTGAAGCGGCGTAATATCTGCCCTTATACTTGAACATGCAGTTGCCCTCTCGACCGGCGCCACTGAATATCTCGACCGTCCGTTCACACGCCAAATAATCTGATTTACGAAGTGGAATCACATACATATGGCTGCGTCCGCTCATGCTTGAACAGATGATATAGGGCGTTTCGTCTTCATCAATGAATGTCGTTGCATCACCGGTACCGTTGTTGGCCATGGGCGACGGAGTCTCTACGTGGTGCTGTGTAAATGGACCCGTCGGCTTATCGGCGGTTGCGAATACGACACTGTTGTTTGCCTGCGCGATAAGCACGTATTTTTTCGTGTTTTGGTTGTAAGCGACATTAGGACCACAAAACCAGCCCCCGTAACGGAATACGGCACCTTCAAATTTCCAATTAACAAGGTCTTTTGACGTGTAGCATGAAGCCGATCCCGAAGGAGTGCGGGCGTTGCTCCCCGTCCAGGTGTTATAGTATGTTGTCGCGCTTCCGTATATGGATCCGTACATATACCAGGTATCTCCTATCTTGAGCGTTCCGCCACGCTGGACGTACATCGGGTTACCGTCCGTATCTTTCCAGAACACATCGTTCTGAATAATCTGTCCTGTCGTTACGGTATTAGCTATAAGTATCGATAACACTGCGACGGCGATCAGCGTGAATCGTGATGTAACCATGGGCATACCTCCTTGGATAATTATTTTTTTCAGCATTTTTATTACGCATTTCCTCGTATGGTTTTCACAACGCAACTCCCTCCATTCCGCCTGCCGGCCGGCACGGTGAACCAGCAGCCGCTCCGGATTCATTCAGCAGCCAAAGCGCCATGATGCAGGCCGGCGCAACCGTAAAACATGTTTTTCGGTTCAACATCACAACCCCCACGAGTATCTTACGCGCGCCAAACCAGACGCATTCGTTACGGTCATCGACGTAGTCCCGTTGCGTTTGTAGAATCCCCACGGGTCATTGTCTCTCAAGCCGGGCCATGAGGTACCGCCCATTTTATTATCTTTCATATACCTGGTAAGCCCTGCCATATACGCTGTAACGGCGTTGTAGTTCGGTCCTCCCATGTAATTATTGGTGCTGGCCATGGATTGACCATATTCGGTTACAAGCATCCTGTTACCATAGGGAGCGATTTGCTCTTTAGCCCTATTATACCAAACCATGGTATCATTCTCCGTCCCATCCCATGGATTATACAGGTGAGTGGCAAGTAAACAGCTGTCAAACTGGGGGAACTTTCCCATCTCATTGCCCCATCTTTCGCCATGTTTTCCGCAACCGGGTATTATTACTCTGCGCTTCGAAATGGTTGGACATGCTTTAAACCAGTTGTCACAAATGGTGGCCCATGCGGCCGGCGTGTAGCCCGACATTTCATTCATTAATTCGAAGTACACCAATGGATTTCCCTTATATTCGTTTGTTACTTTGCTCCACATTGCATAGAACTTATCCAGGTTTTCAATTTTCTGGGAATGGTTTTCCGTCCAGGGACAAAGCATGACCTTAAAACCCATGCTGGTCGCTTTGTCAAAAACGCCTTTGTAAACGCTCCAGAAAGACGACGCCACGGTCGAAACATTTATCGGAAGACGTATTAAATTTGCGCCGACGCTATCCCAGGTTCTACAAACCATTTCCGTGAGAACTTGGGCTTGCGCGTAGGTGGTAGTAGCGCTCAAGCCGCTGATATAGAGAATGCCGGTGACATAATTATCTCTTGAATCGGCCCAATTGAACCCTGTGAAATTTATCGCGGGTTCATGCGGTAGAGAGTTGGCGGAGTCGATCCTTATAGTGACTTCGGTTGCAGCGGGGCTGGTAAGCGTATCTCTTTTTGTCACAAAACCGGTTTTCGAAACAACAAGGATGCGCGGGGCTGCTGCTGCTGTGGCAAGGTTAGGGAAAGCCACCTCAACAGGATCGCCATTCATCTGTAAGGACGCCGATCGTGCGCCCTTTACGAAATATTTGAATACGCTCGCGGTATTGTTTACCTGCGCTTTGCATACATACATTCCCGGAGCAAGACTCGGCGAGACTAACCATTGGCCCCTGTTCAGGCCGCTTTTACGTACTGAAAAGGAGAGCTTTCCATCAAACGATAAAACAGAAAGTGAAACGGATGCATTGAACGGAACGTCGAACACGATTCCGCGGGGAGTGGAGTACACCCTTGTGGAACTATTCATATGGTGTCGGGCTATGACTCCAACTGATTGTCCCAAAGAAAACGAGCCTTTTGCGTCGGTGATCGCGGCGAGCGTATCTCCTTCAAAAGAAACCCGGGCGCCTTGAACGGCTCTGTTTGTCAGGCGGTTTTTGACCGTACCGCTTATCGAAATTGCCTGACCCCTCACCTCGAGAGCGGCTATCAGGACAAAAGCCGCGACGATTGCGGAAGTGGCTGATAGGAATTTTGTTCTCTCCGGGCTGATAGCAATTTTTATTTCCTGTATAAACATATTTCACCTTTCAATGGCTGTTCGAATTAGAATGCTTTCTGGTTAAAAAACCGGTTTGATTCCTCGCTTTAAAGACAACAACAAGTGCTTTCATAGGTGCTCGCGTGGACCAATCTGTCTGATTTTAACAGCCCTTAACATAGCCAATACTTTATTTATTCCTGCTTAACAATCCCCTGCATCGCGCGAACCGTCCGATTTACTATAAGCGACACGATGTAATAGCCGGGCGGCAACGTACGCCGCATGTTTGCGCCGTTAACGGTATTCATTCCCTTCATTCCTTCGCCGTTCAATCGTCCCATCAGCCGACCCGCGCTGTTGTAACAATTAATTTCAAAACTTGACCGCTCCGGAAGGGTGTAGCGCAATGGTTCGGCGCCATTGAGCCAGGCCGAAAAGTTGTTGATCGAATACCCGCCCTGCAATTCAGGCCGCGCTTTGGAGATTGAAGTCGTGAGATCCGCCAACCCATAGTCCTTGTACATCTGGTCGTAGAGGGCGAGCTGCGACGTCGGCACGTACGTATTGCCGGACTGGGTCACAAGGGCTCCCGTGTTCCAGGAACTGCTCGACATGGTTGCCTCCCAGAAGTAGGTACCGATCCCCAACTGATTCGGCAGGTTGAAATTGACATCGTTGATCTCGCGGATGAAGCCCCCGATTTCCGCGGCGAATATCTTGATATTAGGGAACTTGGCGACCAGACCTTCCTGCACGGTCTGCCAAATCCTCTTCGAGTTGGTCGCGCTGTTCTTATCTCCCTGGTAGGTCGCGTAACAGGACTCTCCGAAGGCATCGACGGGCGTATACTTCAGCGCGTTGGTCAACCAGGTGATGCTTGTCGAAAGCGCGGATTTCCCGTCCGTATGGTCGCCTCCCTTGGCAATGTGGAAGGAGGTCATGATTTTCGGATCGATTTCCTTAACCGCGTCGCACCCCGCCTTAAGGAGAGCGCCCAGATTCGCCCAGTTCGACGTGCTTCCGTTGACCGGATTGGTGCCGGTTGGTTCTCCACTGCCATCACAGCGATGGATGAGCATGCCCGGAGTCGTTTCGTTGCCGATCTGCACCATGTCGGGCCGGGCGCCGCCCGCGATGAGCTGTGTAATCGCGTCCTTGGTGTAGTCATGCACGGCCTGGGCGAGCTGCGCGATGGTTGTGTAGCTCTGCCACTTGATCGGGACGCACTGCTTGCCCGGATCGGCCCAGTTGTCGCTGTAATGGAAATCAACAAGAAAATGCATGCCGGCAGCCTTGATCTGCTTCCCAAAGTTGATGGTGCTGGCCAGGTCGCAACCCATTTTGTATCCGTCCGATGCCTTCGGGTCGACGAAGGTCCGCAGACGGACCGCGTTGATGCCATGCGCCTTCAAGACGCTGAGCAGGTTTGCGCGTGTTTGCTCCGGTTGCGTTCCCACGAACGAAATGTCCACCCCGAGCATATAGGGCTCGGTGCGTTTCGCCTCCGACGCTTCGGACGCCAAACCCAGCGCCGCCATGATAGCCAATGTGCCTCCGATACCTCTACTGAGCTTCCGTATCATGATCGTTCCTCCTCCCGGTGTGATTGCGACCAGGCATTTTTGTTATTATTCATCCATACTCCTTTAAACGGTTATTAACGATCAAATCATTCCTGCATAATCATATACGTTGACCGACATCACGATTTACACTGATATTGTTTGTCCGAAATAAATACCCTTTACACGTACATTGATGCCCAAAACTGTACCTGTCTTTTAAAACTGCATGAAAAACTTCCAGGTCTCTACCGGAATCCAGCTTTTCGTGCCATCGTCACCACTCGTTGTACCTTCAATATGGGCTCCCTGATGTTTTCCGTCAAAAGTGAATACTTTAACGGGATACGCGTCCTTACACCCCTGAAAATCATAGCACAGATGTGTTTTACTGCCTGCTTTTGTTATGGGAATGGTTGCCGGTATGGTACACCCGTTGTCGGTGGCATGCGCTATCGCGGCATATTTCGCGCCTCTCCCGTTTCCCCCATCCCAGGGACAGGTTTCGTCTTTCACGCTTGTTGTGCTCATATACGCAATGGGTTCATGGGTATTGGTTGGGAGCCAGATATTATAGTTGGCCGGAGCGAGACAAGCGACCGCGCGCAATTGCTTCTGATGATTCGTCGAGAGCGAGTAGGTAAACATCGCTCCGAAGCTGAAACCGGTACTGAAGACTCGCGTGGTATCAATGCAAAGCTCTTCTTTGCATAGTTTAAGCATGTCATCGAAAAAAGTGTGATCTTTCGCACCCTGAGTCCAGAGGGGATCATTTCCGTACCCATTGGGCGCGACAAAGATGCAGTAGTTTTTCGTGCTGTCCGCGAATCGCTTGAGTTGGAAAAACTTGTCGTTCGCAACCATCTGCATAGTGCCGGCCATCCAGTGCATGCCGAAGATCAAACGGTAAGGATTATTCGGATCGTAGTTGGTTGGTATGTTGATGATGTATTCCCGGCTAAGGCCGGCACTGGTAATCTTGTAAGTGCCGCTTTTCAACGTCGAAAGACTTTTGCCGCAGCCACGGCTCGGTCCCGGTGGGTTACCCATGTAATGGTAATCGGCGGCAACAGAATCGAGTGTGATATCGAGTTGCTGGTTATCATACGAGGTGACCGGTATGTTTTTTGTTGCGAAACCGTCAGCGACCACCCTGATCGTGTCATTGATCATTGGCGCCAATAGCGCCTGTTTGTCGGCTCTCGGCATTGTAACGGTGGATGCCCCTTTCTGATGAAGCATAGTGGTGCTGCCGGTGAGCATCGTGTAACGGAATGTCGTCACATTGGAGCCGATGGCGGCTTTAATGACGAGAAGACTGGTTGATAGTTGAAGGCTCCCGATATCAAAACTGAATATCCCGGCAGGAGTATTGTTGAATACCCATTTCTTCAGTCGTTTACCGTGTACATCGAAAATGTCCACCTTCAATGGTGCGGGAATACTCAGGGTGAACCGCACAACGCCATTGGTCATGGAGATATTCCCGTTTTTTGGAATTATGAAATGGTGTGTAACGGCAGTGGTGACAAAACCGAATGCACCATCGCTACCGGTCGTGTCGGAAATTTTCTGCCCCACCAGGGTGACAATGGCATCGGCTATCGGCTGTCCCGTTTTATTTGAAACGACACCCTGCAGGTTAATCGTTTGAGCATTGGCTGTTAAGCCGATAACAAAAGCAAGATAGCACACTATATGTTTATAAATAAACCACCTCCTTTAATCTCGAGGATATCCAAATATCGTGAGCAATGTTTTGTCAAATACTGTTGCATGCATACGCGTTATTTACCGTATACCGTCTGAGCTTTGATCAAATAAACATTGTCGGTCAAACCGTAATCCATTGCCAGGTTTACCGTTTCGTTTTTTGCAATGATCTTCCGGACGAGCCGCCCGTTACACGTATAAATTGAAAGGCGCAGTACCCCTTCGCCGGAAATACGCGGAATACTGAACGATTCGCCAGACACGACCCTGATGGTTTTTTTTTCGCACGTCGAAAGCCCTTTTGTCCGCGCCATAGTCGGGAGAGCGCTTACTCCGCCGGGAAAGGTGATGTTGGGCCTGGGCGGAGCGTTCATTCCATCCCCGAGGTAAAAATCGACCATGTTCGACTGATAATACCCGCGACAATTCATGCAGTTCCGGTATCCGGGATTGTGGGGCAGGGTGTAGATTTTATGAGTGGTCGGCTCCATTGTTGAGAAAATCAGCAAACTATTTCCATCACCTGCGGCATATACCACTTCTTCCCGCCAGTCTCCGAGAATGTCTCCGTAACAGCCGGGAACATTACGCCACCACTGCCGATTGCTAGTGAAATCATAAAGTCTTTCTTCAGTGCTGGTAAGATGATTCCATTTGGTCATTTTGTTGTTGTCAAGGTTTTCGCTTAGAAGATCCCCGGTCCACCAGATCCGCAGATTGGGGTAAGAATCCGGTATTTTGTTGGAAACTCTGGTTCCGGATACATTGTATATTCCGTCTGTAAAAGTCCAGAATTCATAGCCCGGATGACGGGGATCGAAGTCGCCGGCAATTCCTCGTGCCAAGTCCTGGACATCGGAAAGTGACTGCTTTTGCAGGATCGCTCCCGTTTTAGCATCATAATATGCCCAGGCCAGACGAGATGGATTGTCCTGCTGGATGGCATAACCCTCTATTCCGGGACGTGAAGGGTCAAGGTCTCCGATATGAAAACGGTCACCGTGGTTAAGTCCGCCTGCACCTAAAGAATAAAGGAGAGTCCCATTGGGTCTGAGGCAAAATCCGAAAGGGATGATCTCATCCTTACCATCACCGTCTACATCAATGCATCTTATATTGTGACCGTCAGGGGTATTTCCTGTTCTCAGATATTTCCAGTTAAGTACCAGGTTGTTGTTGCTCCAGTTATAGGTGGTCACCATCATATTGAAGCTGCTGCCGGACGATCCATTTCTGTTCTTAGCTGACCATACTACGCTTGGATTAACTCCATCAAGATAGGCTATCCCCATATGACCGTTCATCGGCCCGGCGTTGAGATAGTCTGTGGGAACGGCAGCGCGGCCCAGCTCTTTGCCTGTCATCCCCTCAAGAATTGATATGAACTGTTTGGAATTGTTGGATTCAGACAGTACTTTACCGTCGGCGAACTTTGAACCGTTTGCTGTTCTTATGATTACTTCGGCCTTGCCGTCGTTGTTTATATCATAAACGGTTATGTTGTCTCCGTGCCCAATGGCCAATGTTGAGGAACCGGGTTGGATATTGTGTTGGTTTGTACTGTTGGGCCCGCAGTCGTATTGCCAGAGAAATGTGCCGTCCCGCAGATAGGCTTCTGCGAATATGTTCCTTTCGCTACTGGGTTGTTTTGTAAATACAAAGTCGTATTCTCCGTCTCCGTCAAGATCGCCCACGTATATAAGACCCAC
>JAFGDP010000021.1 GCA_016932075.1 Chitinispirillaceae bacterium
GGGGGGGGGGGGGCGGGCGGGGGGTTGGGGGGGGGGGGGTGCGGCGGCGGAATGAGCGGGGGCGGGGGCGCCTCGCGCGGTTTTTAGTCACTGTAGCTGAATTATCTGCGCTTTTTGCTTGGATAATTCCTGCGGACAGTGACTTATGCCGCAAAGCCATCCAATAACCTTTTCCGGCTTTGCCGGCGTAAGTTTTCAGGAGGATGCACCGTATGCAGGAAATAAACAATCCGATTGAACTGGCCCGCCAGGCCACGGAGGAGTACCAGGCGTGCTACGGCAACGACCTGGTTTCACTGATCGTGTTCGGCAGCGCGGCAGGAAGCGCGTTCGACAAAAAACGGTCGGATATCAATCTGCTGATTGTGCTCGGCAGCATGACCCTGCCCATGCTTGAAAAGTCCTGGTCAGTGCAGATGAAGTGGATGAAGAAACGGTTTTCACGGCCGCTCTTCATGGACAAGGAGTATATCGCCAACTCCCTCGACGCATTTCCCATCGAGTTCCTTTCTATGAAATCGTCGTACCAGGTTGTTGCCGGCGAGGACGTTCTCGTTGATCTGCGCATCAGTACTGATGACCTCCGTCTGCAGGTCGAACGCGAGCTCAAGGGAAAATGGCTGCATCTCATGCAGGAATGGCCCACGGTTAAACGGCATCCCAAGCTCCTGCACCGGCTGGTGCAGCTGTCACTCGGTGAATTTTCGCCTGTTTTCCGGGCCTTGCTGCTGTTAAAGGGAATCGAAGCGCCGCCTGACCGCGCTGCGCTTTTTGCGGCAGTAAGCGAAACGTTCGGTCTTGTTGACCGGCCGCTTGAGCGCGTTCTTGAGGCGTATCGTAACAACGACCACCAGGCGCTGGCCGCGCTGTTTCCGGAGTATTCAAAGGCTATTCGCATGTTGACCAAAACGGCTGACCACCTTTTCAGCAAGGAGGAGCAATGAAGAACAAATATCTGGTCTGGATCATCGTTGCCGCGGTGATCGTCACGCTGCTCATCGTGATCGGGAAGGTCATCGGAATAAAGAACCGTCTCGTGGAGCTGGACGAAAACACGAAAAAGGGGTGGGCCCAGGTGGAAAGCCAGCTGCAGCGCCGGCTCGACCTTGTTCCAAACCTCGTGGAAACGGTCAAGGGGTATGCGAAACAGGAGGAGAAGGTCCTCACCGAGGTCACCAAGGCGCGCGCCAGCGTTGCCGGCGCGCAAACGACCCCGGAAAAGATCCAGGCCAATAACCAGCTCTCGTCCGCCTTGTCCCGTCTGCTGGTCGTGGTTGAGCGGTATCCCGACCTCAAGTCAAACCAGAATTTCCTCGCCTTGCAGGACGAACTGGCAGGGACCGAGAACCGGATCTCGGTCGCCCGGCAGCGGTACAACGAAGACGCGCAGCTGTATAACTCGACCCGGCGAAAAATCCCCTATTCGTTCTTTGCAGGGGGCTTTCCCGAGGCGCCCTATTTCAAGGCCGACGAGGGGGCAACGGAAACTCCCAAGGTTTCGTTTTGACGACGGCACGGGTCGGCCGGCCGCACCGCCTGCTGCGGATCGATAGCGGCGGGATCGCCGTTACCGTTGATTTCAGACACGACGCCATGGACGGGTGGGTCGTCTCGTCGGTGAAATTGCGGCCGGATGTCCGGGTCAGCGCCAGCCGGAACATCCCGAAAAACGTTCCGGCACCGGTTAAAACGCATGTGCGGCTGATCAGCGCATACCTGCACGGCAGGCCGGTTTCGCTGCGCACCATTCCCATTGACCTCAATGCAGTGACGCCGTTTGCACGCAGCGTTCTGATTGCCGCACGCAGCATCCCGCGCGGCACGACTCTGTCGTATGCGGAACTCGCCCGCAAAGCGGGCCGGCCCGCCGCGGTGCGGGCGGCGGCAAGCGTCATGCGGAACAATCCCTTCCCGCTCCTGGTTCCCTGTCACCGCGTCATCAGAAGCGACGGGACCATAGGCGGGTTCATGGGCGCGACAAGGGGCGGGTCCATTGTCGTGAAACGGCTTCTTCTGCAGCGGGAGGGGCGCCGTTTGCCCGGCGACGGGTGATACGGAATCGACGATGCTGATTTCCATGCACGGGATGATCTATTTTTGGCCATATGACAACCACCGGGAAAAAGAACTACATCCTTGACACCACGATCCTGCTCTATGACGCGCAGGCGCTGTTCAAGTTCGATGGCAACAATGTCTACGTTCCGATCACGGTCATTGAGGACATCGATCATTTCAAGAAAGACCTGAGCGAGACCGGGCGGAACGCGCGACAGACCTCGCGGTATCTGGACCAGCTGCGCAGGCGCGCATCGGTCACCGCAGGGGTCCCGCTTGAAAACGGCGGCACCCTGTTCGTGCGCCCGGGAAGCGCCGCCATGCTCCAGCGCATGCCTGATTCGCTGCGCGAGAACGAACGGGGGAATAAAATCCTGTCGCTGGCGCTTGACATCAAACAGAGTGCGCGGGACATCCCCACGGTGTTTGTCAGCAAGGACCTGAACCTGCGCATCAAGGCAGACGCGCTTGGACTTGACGTGGAGGATTACGAGTCGGACAAGGTCGATATCGAGGAGCTCTACACCGGCTGCGCCGACCTGGTGGTCGAACCCGCGGTCATCACCGCCCTGCGCGAGCGCGGCTCCGCCGCCATCGACCGGAAATTCCTTCCCAACCAGTACCTGAAGCTCTGCACCAGGGGCGAGGGCGCGCTCTGCGACGTGGCGCGGTACGACATCGAGAAAAAGGGGCTGGTGCGGCTGCTGTCGGCGGAGGTAAAGGAGCAGTGGCGGGTCGTGCCGCACAACCGCGAGCAGTTTTTCGCGTTTGACGCGCTGCTCAATGACTCGGTCCAGCTCGTGACCCTGGTCGGCAAGGCCGGAACCGGCAAAACGCTGCTCGCCATTGCCGCGAGCCTGTACAAGACCGTTGACGAGAACATGTACCACCGGGTGCTCGTGTCGCGGCCCACGCTTCCCATGGGAAAGGACATCGGATACCTGCCCGGCACGGTCGAGGAGAAGCTGAACCCCTGGATGTACCCGATCGCCGACAACGTGGAGCTGCTCATGCGCAGCGACGGCAGGAACCGGGGCCACATCCGCAGGTTCAGGGAGCTCGTTGACATGGGGATCCTGGTGATCGAGCCCCTGACCTATATCCGGGGACGCTCCATTCACAGCCAGTTCGTGATCATCGACGAGGCGCAGAACCTGACCCCGCACGAGATCAAGACCATCATCACGCGCGTGGGCGACGGGTCCAAGATCGTGGTGACCGGCGATCCGTACCAGATCGACAATCCCTATGTTGACTCGTCAAGCAACGGGCTCACCTACCTGGTCGAGCGGTTCAAGGAGCAGGCGGTCTCCGCGCATATCACGTTAAACAAAGGGGAGCGGTCAAAGCTTTCCGAGCTGGCGGCAAACCTGCTGTAGGCGCACAGGCGCCGGCGGAACAGGGGCGGTATTGTGCGCGCACCCCGGGCATTCTGTTCCTACTAAAAAAGCAAATTCATTCACCGCAGAGACGCGGAGAACAAAGTATTATGCAAGTTACATTAAAAAAAAACCAGAAGAACCATTGCATTCAGGTGTTCTTTTTTAATTTTGGTTTTCATTATACCTTTTGCATTCTCCGCGCTCTCCGCGCCTCTGCGGTGAGATTTTTTCTTTAAAAAGGCTCGAAACTTCCGGGCCTCCGTTTGGGCCAGCGCGTGCCGATCACTTTCCATTTAAGCATCTCCCGCACGCACAGAATGGTGACCGGCTCCCTGTCATGCTCTTTCCCGACCATGTCCTGCTGTTGCGACATCCAGGTCGAGCGCACCCAGAGCTCAACGTCCGCCACGCAGGTGTCCTTGCCCGTGGTGATCTTTTTTATGTCGCACGATATCCTGATATCATCGAAATCCCTGAACACATAGCTGAAATTTCCGCGCATTGAAGGATAGGTGAAACCCAGCTCGTCCTTGTAATAGAGCGAGATGAGCTTTTCCAGCGTGTTCAAATCCTCTTTTTCTATGGCAGCCATGCCGTGGGCAAGCAGCTTCTCCACCGCCCTGGTTTTGTTCACCGGAAACATGAAAACGAGCGCAATAACCGCAATACACGCTGCGATGGTAAGGAGTATGATGGTGCGGATGTTCATGCTACCATGCCTGTACCTGTATTATACATGCGCGACATGACTAGTGTAAGGTTGTGGTTTGTGGTATACTATCCGAAACAAGATTCCTTAATCCGCACCGGCGATCCTTCCATTACCCCGGTATGCGCACGGACCTCTTGTTCACCTAAACGTAAAAACGGGTTTGTCAGCAGCTCCTGTTCAAGTGTGGCAGGAGGAGTATATGCTCCCTTTTTAAGTAATCGCTCTATGGCACAAGTACGGTAAAAACCTCTATTGTCATTGTACGGTCCATCATCAATTCCCTGGTTTTCCCTGTTTGGTTACAGGCTGCTGCCACGTGAAAATATAGGTACTTTACGGTTGTTTGTCCATAATCCGGAGTAACTGCGGGCGCGTTGACCGGGTCCGGGCAAATTGTTGCCTGCGTGATGGCCGCCGTGTGACTAAATCAAAATAAAAAAGATTTCCCTGTGTTTGTAACGTTGCTCTGCCGCATCAGCCTCCACACCCTTGCCACTCCATATTCCGTGTAAAAAAAGAATATCTTGAATGTATCGTATCCAATTAGATACATTTATTATTATGGACCAGCTCCAGAAGACAGAGCTATTTGATGGTTGGCTGCATAGTCTGAGGGATGTCCGGGCCAAGGCAAAAATATTGGTGAGATTGAAAAGGGCTGAACTGGGCAATCTCGGTGATGTTAAAAATATCGGCAAGGGTATATTGGAAATGCGAATAGATTATGGGCCTGGATACCGGATGTATTTCACCAGGAAAAAAGGGAATATTGTCCTTCTGCTCATTGGTGGCGATAAATCCAGTCAGGCCAGAGATATTAAAAAAGCGCAACAACTCGCATCAGAGATTGGATCATAAAATGAAAGCCAAAGTCAGCAATTTCGACGTTTCCGAGTACTTGAATGATGAAGAATCCATTGCGGAATATTTGAGTTCGATTGTAGAGGAAGATGATGTGACTCTCCTTCTTTCCGCCATCGGGGATGTTGCGAAAGCCAGGGGTATGTCCAGAATCGCCTCAAAATCCGGTTTGGGCAGGGAAAGCCTGTACAAAGCGCTGAATTCCAATGCAAAGCCGCGCTTTGATACGGTGGTGAAAGTGTTAGGAGCCCTCGGAATGAAGATGACTTTTTGCGCGCGAACAAGTCAGCGCGTACGTCGTAGAAAAGCCAGAAAGAGTTTCACGAATCATTGTGCGTGATAATCCTATGCGCGCCTGGCTCGAGTGTAGTGCTCGCAGGATGCCCGGTGGTACCTCTACCAAATCCTGAATATCCTCTGTGTGCGGGTTGCGAGCTGCAGACTCTTATGCCGCAAAGCCATACCATAACCTTTTTTGCGGCTTTGCCGGCTTAGAAGGTATTTTTTTAATGAATGGTATTTTCAAAAACGCAAAAAACTAGAGGTTGCAATGAAGAGTGAATGCAGTAAGGAGACATTTTTCAGCAGGGCGCTGTCCATGGTTACGGCCATGGCCATGGCATGTCCGGTTTTTTTGGTCCTGCCGGTTTCAACCCGGGCCGCGCATTCCGTACCCGTGAAAATGGAAGCGGAATCGTGCGCCCTGAGCAACGGGGCGGTCGTCGCAACCGATGTGTATGGAACAGAATATCCCGGGTATTCCGGTGCCGGATTCGTATGGGTGGCCAACGCAGGCGTGCTGACGTTTGAGGTGACCATTCCCAAAAACGGCATGTACGAGCTTTCAACACGATGCTGGATGTATCTGGGAAACCAGGGAGATACCAGGCTCCAGGTCGTCAGCATCAATGGCGTTTCGCGGGGCAATTTCTACATTCCGAACAACGGCGCATGGATCGACTACAGCTTCGGATTCACCTACCTTGAAACCGGCACGGCAAAAATCGAGATCGGTACGTCCGGAAGCTGGGGCTTTATACTGTATGATGCGGTGACCTTTGACCATGCCGACATGCCTGATCTTGACATTGATCCGGCTACCTGTGACGTAAACGCGACGTCCGAAACAAAATCACTCAAACGCTACCTTACCAGCGTGTACGGCAATCATGTCATTGCGGGCCAGCAGGAGATATACGGCAACGGAAACAACGGCGATATGGAGCTTGAATTCGAGTACATCCTCGAAAAGACCGGCAAATATCCCGCGATCAGGGGCTTTGACATGATGAACTACAATCCCCTGTACGGGTGGGAGGACGGTACAACGGAACGGATCATCAACTGGGTAAAACAGCGCAACGGCATTGCGACCGTATGCTGGCATATCACGGTGCCGTCTGATTTTGCAAATTATACCCTCGGCGATACGCTGGATTGGACCCTGTGCACGTATAAACCGACCGCCAGCTTCAAGACGGCCAACTGTCTTGCCGCGGCAACCAAGGAACACGCCTACCTGATGCGGGCGATTGATTCCCTGGCAAAGCAGCTCCTCATTCTTCAGAACGCGAACGTTCCCGTTCTTCTTCGTCCGTTCCATGAAGCCGAAGGCAACAACAACACCGACGGTTCGGGCGCATGGTTCTGGTGGGGATCGGGGGGCGCACAAGTGTACAAGCAGCTCTGGAAACTTCTGTATACCACGCTCACCGTAACCCACGGCCTTCATAATCTGCTTTGGGAGGTGAACCTCTACACCTATGCGAATTCGTTTCAATGGTATCCCGGAGACGACTGCGTGGACATCGTCGCCTACGACAAGTATGAAGGGTCTCCGCACACATGGAACACGAGCGCGGCGACAACGGTATTTCTCACCCTGGTGAATTATACGAAAGACACCAAGATGGTCGCGATGACCGAGAACGACATTATCCCGGACATCACAAACATTACCAACGAAGGGGCGTGGTGGCTGTATTTCTGCCCGTGGTACGGCGAATTCATCACCAGCTCGCGGTATAACGACCCGGTGCTGCTCAGCACCATTTACAACAGTCAAAGCGTGATTACGCTCGACGAGCTGCCGGAAAACCTTTACACCATGACGCGACATGGCCTGAACAAACGGCATGCCGCCATGAAACCGCAGAAATCCCGTACCCTTGTGCTGCTGAACAACAACGTTTCGAAACAACGGTCGGGAGCAGGGGAGATCTACTCTCTGACCGGACGGAAAATAAACCGGCTGCCCGCACCACATAATGTGCGAAACGGCGTCTATATCGAAAAACGGCACTGACGCACACGCGTCCCGGGTGGCCGTGCAAAGAAAACAAACCAGGAAACCCGTGTGGCCTCGGTCGGTGACCGAGGTTCTTAACCCTTGCCAATCCCCGCAAGCCGCCCGCGCCGGTCACCTCGCCGAGAACGTCACACGGCCCTGATCCATGACCGTGCCCTGCGCCTCAACGCTCCAGATCAGCATTTGCGAAGCGATGTTCAGATCGGTGTTGACCGACGTCTCCGCGCCGCTCAGCCGCATGGCTTTGACAATTCTACCGCGGCTGTCGTACATCTTCAGATCCGCCGTCTGCGCACCGCCCAATTTATATGTCAGCGCACCGCGGCTGTCGAACCTGAATTGCGGTTGTTGTGCTTTTCCAGACGCTACGGTTGTTATGCCTGTATTGCTTTCTACCCACGGGATCGGGTCATACTCAAACATGTTGGCCGGAGCAGTCTCTCTCACCCAGCTATAGTAGTAGCGGATCTGCCACTGGTCGTATTGGTTGAGTGTTGGACTCCCCGAGGTGTTGGTATTATAGGTGCAGTCCATCATCGTTGCGCAGCGGGTGTAACCGTTCGGGTTACGCTGCGTGCAACCGCAGCACGGGCCGCCGTACCAGTCGTAAAAGCCGAAGCTGTGTCCGATTTCATGCAGCATAGTGCCGTGGATCGTGCCGTTGCTGTTGTGAGAGGCCGCCGCGCTTACTGCCGCGCCGTTCGTTCCCTGGTTGCCCCAGCGAAAACCCCAGTCGCCGCCTTCGGCCGAGCCGTTGCCCCCTTCCTTGTTCTGGGTAAGCCATAAATACTTGTCGAAACGGCCGTTACGCCCTCCAATGGATTCGGGCCACTTGTAATTAACGGGCCCTCCCGAAGTTCTGTTAATAGTAGGGTAATTAATGAATCTTGACCTTTCACGCGGCGCGGAACAAATGAAGCCGGTGGTGTATCCGCTGAAGGGAGTCTCATGATTGGAGTTGACCCATATTATTTCGTTCGGTTGTTTGTCGAGTACCAGACTTTCTCTCTGAACAGCCCAACCCACAACGCTGACCGCGATCTCTCCGAAAGGGAAGTCCTCATATCCCATGAGGGGCCGGACCCATTCATTGACCCCGTCGTAAATCATACCCGCGATATTCCGGCGCTGTTGAAGCGTTACCGTCTGGTCCGACTCCCATCTCACCGCCCAGTTCATGGTACCTCCGCCCGCGCAGAACTGCTGGAATGAGAAGTTTCCGCCGCTCACGCCCGAACCGGTAATAACCACTTCGCATTTGTTGCGGGTACTCTTGAGCCAGTCAAAGTGTGTTTTCTCCATTGCCGGGCAATCGCTGAGCGTCCGTCTTGTTTGCGTCGTCCATCTCGCGTAAATAGTCGTGTTCGCGGTGAATTTCGTGCCGTACGCGCCCGACAGTACCCTCGCGCCGCCGGTCGTCGCGCTCGTCGTGAACCACCCCCTGAAATCGTAACCGCTTCTCTTCGGGGAGGGCAGGACCAGCGGAGCGTTACTGGCTCCGGTAAGATTGCCGTACGAATCCGTTCGCACGACCATATCCCTCGGAGAGCCGGAAAAGTTTTGATTAAGCGTTATTGAGAATTGCCCCAACGCTGTTCCGGCCAGCGTCATCACTGCCACAGCCGTCAATACAACCGTCAGCTTTTTCATGCCCTGCCCCTTTAAATTGAAGGAAATGGTCTGGTTTTCCCGGTAATTTTCCTCGCCATTTAAACGATAAACCTTCAAAATACGTACGTTTAAATGCACAGCGGCATACTGCAACATTTGCCTCCACACAACGCAAAAATCCCCAATTAGTACATTTTCCCTTGTCGCATTTAGAGGAACCCTTAAATGCGACAACTGCTAATGGGGATGCCCTCTGTATTTAATATAAGGGTATTTCCATCGCTTGTCATTGTTTTTTTAAGTGACAGGTTTGATTTTTCGAGCAGCCGGTGTATATGCCTTGTTACGTTACACTGGAGGGGGAAACACTTCGTGGATTCCCCCTGGCCGGAGCCTCCTCACTGCGTTGCGGTGTCTCCGTCGCACCCCCTCCTGCTTAATTGCAGATTGATGATTGAAGATTGAAAAACCAAAATCCAAGGCTAAAAACCATATCTTCTTCCATAATGTGAAGGCATGATTCGTTATCCACGGAACCCGAAGGGATCGCGGCTTCTTGATAAAGAGTAACAGCTGTCCGCATTGAGGGGGTGTGTTCGGAAACCGCGCACGGCGTGGGTTCCGAACCAGGGGGAGTCTTCCCCCGCATACACTATTATTGTCTAATGGTTTATTTGTAAATCGCAGAAAAACCTGTCACACAATTTCTTTTACCATATTCACCCACCGCACCCGCGCGCGTTTTCGGATTTGAAAGTTACCGGCCAGTACCTGTATAATTGTACTTGAAGCGCGCCACAAGGAGCAAGGGGATGCGTATGGGAATACCTGCCTTCGCAGCAACGTTTTTTGCAGGTGCCGTGCTGATTGTTCAGGCTGTTTCATGTTCCTGCAACGAATGTGAAAACTGGCAAAACAGTCATCCGGCATGGATCTTTTGCGATGATTTTGAGTCTGATGACCCGCTGGTGACAACAGGCAGGTACTTTGAATATGGTGACAATGACGGCGATTTCAAGGTTGTCCAGGGTGTGGGGCTTGGCAATTCAAAAGGCATGGAGGCGGTGTGGCAGCAGGGTGAGGTTGAAGCGGGCGGCATGAAACTGGCATTTGGCAGGAATCCGAACAGTTACATGAACAAGCAGCAGATCAGCCGGACAAGGGATTTCAGGGAGATCTATTATCGCATGTATCTGAAGATGCAGGACGGGTGGGAAGGGAGCCCGGCAAAACTTTCCCGCGCAACCGTATTCACCTCGGCCGGTGACTGGCGCCAGGCAATGATCGCTCACCTGTGGAGTGATAACAACTGCCGCCTGCTGCTTGACCCTGCATCGTGCGTTAACGCGTCCGGTGTCGTGGAATGCACCACGTACAATGATTTTGACAACCTCAACTGGCTCGGAAACCAAAGCGGCAGAACGCCTCTTTTTGATACGGCTCATGATGACACCTGGTTCTGCATTGAGCACCATGTGAGGCTCAATGACCCGGGAGAAACAAACGGGGTGCAGGAGTTCTGGATAAACGATTCCCTTGAAGCGCGCCGGGAAAACCTGAATTTCACCGGCACCTATAACGAATACGCGATTAATGCGGTCTTTTTTGAAAATTACTGGAATGACGGATCACCAAAAGAGCAGAAACGGTACTTTGACAACATCGTGGTTTCCACCGAGCGCATAGGGTGCTGCGATTCAACCGTACAGATTATTCCTCACAAGCATCCGGTATATACCTATCCCGGCACAGGTGCGCTCCTTATTCGCACCGAGCCTTTTACCGGCACTGTCAGAATAGTGTACCATGCTGCAGGCGCAGCCATACAAAGGCCGGTCCGCATACAGGTCTATGACCTGAAAGGCGCCATGGCACATACGTATAAAGCAGATACGGAACAACTGTTACAAGGGTATGCGGTACCTGCGCAAGGGTTGTCTGACGGCGTTTACCTTATACGGGTAACAATAGAAGGGAGTGCTGTTTGTTCCGCGTTTTTGAAAGTGTTTTAAGGAGAAACTGACTTAAAGAATAATGTACCTGGGCGTCCCGCTCCCCTTTTAGGGTCGCGGCGGGCCTCCTGCGTGCTTCCCTCCGGTCGGTGCAGCACGGCCCAATTCCGCCTGCGGCGGGGGCTCGGCTGCACTCCGCTCTTGCGCACACTCCGTCCACCCTGACGCGAAAACCAAAACACAAGGCTATCTTTCAATTGCAGATTAATGATTGCAGATTGATGATTGAAAAACCAAAACACAAGAATAATAACCATTTCTTTTTCCATAAGGTAGAAGCATGAGTCGAAATTCACGGTTCCCAAGGAGACCGCAGGTTCTTGGTAGGGAATACTGGCTGTCTGCACCGAGGGGGTAGCGTAGAAAGGCGCATCTTTTTACAGGTGCGCCTTTCGGAGCGAGGGGGAGCCTTCCCCTCTTAAAAACTCTTTTTATAAGCCCATATTTTCAAATAACTTTTACTACAGCTGCACGTCCCCCTCGCGGAGAATGAAAAAGCCTGGTATTGATGTTTTCTCCGTGAACTCCGTGAGAGGCTTTTTCTTTTCAGCTTTTCACCTGCCTTTATTTACCTTTTCACCGATATCACGGAGAGCGTATATTAACCCCAATACGTCTTTAGCAACACACAGATACAACATACCCTGACGTAGAACCATGAGTAAAAAAACAAGACACAAAAAGCGTAAGAAAGCCCGTCCGAACGGCGCGGACAGGAAAGAAGCCGAGGCGATAAAGAAAAAACTGTTCCTGCAGAGCTTGAAAAAACTGATGGAGGCCCTGGGTATCGGCGACCTCTATGGCGCAATACCTCCCTCGCAAAAAATGGTTCTGGTAAAGTCACGGTTTCGCAACTTCAGGGTTGAGGTTGAACAGGGATCGCAGGTGCAGGGCCGGGATTTGCGTTTCTTTAAGGGTATTACCGACTGGTTCCTGAAAAAAAACAGTTTGCCGATTGGACCGGGTAATCAGACGATATCGTTAAATGATTACTTTACTACCGGCTATACGTTCATGTCGTTTTTCCAGAATATCGACACGGCGTCTTTTGAAGGCGCCGACCGGTTGAAGAAAGCGGCGCGGGAGTTCAAGACATGGATGATGAAAGAGGACAACCCTTTTGTGCTTCGCCTGGCAAAGCTCATCCACTACCTTCTCTTTAGCAGCAGCCGGCCGGACAGGACGCTCTATACCGTCAGAATGGGTTCCATCCGGATTTGCTCGGGCAGCAGGCCGATTGGGATCAGTGTCTGTTTATACTTCCGTTCAGAAAAGCCGCCGGTGCGCCAGGTCACCCTGGAAGAGAAGAAAAGGATTGCCTACCGGGTCGGCGTTCCCGACATGTCCGGGCAAAGTATCGTATGGGTCAACATCCCGCACGGTCTGCTAGGATCCCATTATTCCGGAAAACACGAGCGATTCGACCTGTATATACAGTCGCATGCCCTGCACCGGTTCGATGAGAGGGTCCGCGGTCTGGACAGTACGGACAGCCTGATACTGTCGCTCAATTACAGTCTCAAGGACCCGGCCGTCGCGGAGTATGCCAATGGTTCCGGCCTTATCGCGTTCATCCATGCGAAAAAGAAGTTCGGCTATTTTACGTTTACCCTCATTGACGATATGCTGGTTATACGAACGTTCCTGTTTCTCACCAATTCGGGAACGCCGGAGGGGAAGAGAATCGACCGGCTTCTGGGAATCCGCAAAATGGACAAGCAATACCTTGAACTCGACACCGCGTATGCGTTCACGCACACCGATCTTTTGAACAGCCCCTGGTTGTGCGATTTGTTGGTCGAGGCCGGATGTGAACAACTCTGTGATATGGTCGCGGAAGACACGGTAAACGACAGGAAGCCGGGGTACGCATTGCAGGCCGCCCGGTATCTGGGACTGCCGGAAACCATACATGCCGAGCTGTTTTGATGTGCGCGCTGTCCTGGTTGCACAGGTACGCATCAACCATAACGGAAAAATGCATTGGACGGCTTTGATAGTGCTTTGGCGGGCCGATGTGCTTTCCTGAGGCCGCCGGCCATAGCCGGAAACCGCCTGTAACCGTAACCCCGCGGAATACGATTATTGTATTGAGAACCTCAGGGTCGTGAGAATCTCCTCGCCCGGCATGAGCACAACGTCCACCTTCCATTTTCCGGCCATGCCCGGCGTGATGGTTTTATAGCTCTGCGTTCTCCACATGACCGACTTGACCGGGAGCTCGATTGAACAGGCCAGTTCATCGTTTTTGTACCACCGGTGTTCAATGGTGGCGGATGTCTTGACGCCTTTTATCTGCGTGATGCAATAGACCCGCTGCACATCGGTGCTGAATTCGGTCCCCGGTTCAATGGGATTCCTGCTGTCATCAATTCCCTTGGCAATGACGGCAAAAGGAACCGTAAGGCCGAGGCTGTTCGGCCTGGTTGCTGTTTTCTGCGTGCCGGGAGCCGCTTTGGCACTCGCCGTATCGGTCGTTGCCGCTTTTGGCGCGCCCTGTCGGGCGGGTGTCGCGGAAATGGAAACAATCAGGGAGGAAAAGAGGATCGCTGACAACAGGCGCATAATGTCTCCTTGAAAGGGGGAAGGTGTGAAGGAAACCGGTGCTGGTAAAATAAATTAAGAGAGTGGTTTATTCCACCAGGTACCTGGTTAGCCGTTCAATGGGCGGAGTATCCGCCATTCGATGAGCGGTAGGAGGGCTTTTTTTTTAGAGCCGCCGCTATCTCCGTGCCGCCCGTGGAATACGTGAGAGCTGGTATCCTGCCGCTGTTTTCTTTTTTGACAATAAACAGGCCGGGACGCGCCCGGCCGCGGTTCAGGATGTTACAATATTTCAGCGGTATTGTGCAACTTGCAATTGCTTGAATGGGCTTATATTACTCACATCGCCAGTTTTGCAGTAGTGCCGAGGGCCGATCGGAATCAAACACAAACAAGGGGAGTTGTCGTATGAACCGTTTCGTAACAGTAAGTGCGGCCGCGCTGCTGCACATCGGTCTTGTGCTGTCACACGCTGCGGATTTTGTTTCGGAACCCTATGTCGGTTACGGTTCGGGATACACGGCAAGCGGTGAAACCAGGGTGAGCAGCGCAAGCGCGCTTGCAAGCGCCGCGCAGTCGTCCGGTCAAAAGATCGTGGTCTCGGGCAGGATCAGCAATGCCCTGATCGTGTGCGGAAGCAACAAGCACTTTTTCGGGGACGGCACCGCGGAGCTCGAACAGGTGTCGTTTCTCATCAAGGACGTGTCCAATGTCACGATCCAGAACCTGACCATGCACCTTCCGTATCCCGGGTCGGTCTCGGGCCAGGACCATGACGGTGACGTCATACACATCGAGGGTTCGGGCGCGCGGAACATCTGGATCGACCATTGCGACCTGTCAAACGAATACGACAACGTGAGCAAGGACACCTACGACGGGTTGATCGACACCAAAAACGGGGCCTCGAACATCACCATATCGTGGAATTTTATCCACGACGGTCTATATTGCCAGGGATAACGACAGGTCGGTTGTCAGAGTGCATGCCGCGCGCTGAGTTCGGCCCGGCAAGCAAACCAACGCACAGCGCGCAGAACAGAATCCTTTGTAAGGCTAGGCTCATGAGGCCCTCCGCGTGGACGCGGTCTCCAGAATGTCGGGTTTACTTCCTGTTTTTAAGATACGTTTTCGTACGCTCCGAATCCAAGACATGGAGTATGTGTACCGGAATATTTTTCCTTTTTTTATCATCATATCCTTGCGCTGTTTTCTTTTTCGCATTTATATTTTCAACAGTACATGCCTAAAAGCATGTCCTCTGTTGGGGAGCGGCTCCGGCGCCCGCCGGCGCCCTCCCTTTTTCGTTTGGGCCGGGCAGGTCCGGGCAGTATACGGAAGAAACAGGCCATGAATATGTTCATGATAATAGGCGCCGTGATGGCCGTAAATGTCGTGGGCAGCGGCTACCATCTGACGAAACCCGATGTTATACATGAATTGCCGGACACGCTCAGGGAAATATCCGGCATAACCTTTCTGGATTCCGGCACGTTCGCGTGCGTGCAGGATGAAAACGGGATCGTGTTTTTTTATGATCTGACGAAGGATGCCATACGACGGCAATCGGTTTTTTCCGGACACGGCGATTATGAAGGGATCGCGAAAGCAGGCCATACGTTGTATGTTCTCCGCAGTGACGGCATGTTATTTGAGATTGAGGATTATCAATCACGGACGTTTGCGACGACATCCCGCAGGACCGGTGTTCCGGCCAGGGACAACGAAGGGCTTTGCTATGACAAAAGGAATAACAGACTGCTGATCGGCTGCAAGGGAAAGCCGGACAAGGGTCCAAAAAGCAAAAGGGCGGTATATGGTTTTGACCTGAAACAGAAGAGACTGTCCGATACGCCGGTTGTTGAAATTGATGTTCAGGAACTCAAGCGGTTCGCGCGGAAGAACGGCTGCCTTCCCGAAGGTTATACGGTCAAGCTGAAAACATCGGCCATCGCCATCCACCCGAAAACGAATAAACTGTTCATGCTTTCCGCGGCGGACCACCTGTTATTGGTATTTGATGCACAGGGCAACGTCGAGCATGTTGAACCATTGGACCCGGAACTGTTCAACAAGGCCGAAGGGATCACGTTTAATGACAGGGGAGATATGATAATAACGAATGAGGGACAGGGGAAAAGGGCGAGGGTAGTGATGTTTAGGTACGGCAAATGAAGGAATCAAACAATCACGATTCATACCGGAACCGCCTCGCTGAAAATCCGTTCCTGCAGTTCCGGTGCGTTTCTATCCTGCGATATTCTTGAAAATCCTCTCCACCGCCGCGTTGAGCTTTTGTTTGTTCACCCCGAAGAAGTAGTGGAGGATCTCGCCGGGCATGACCGTGCCGCCGGACGCCTTGAGGTCCTCGTTCATGGCCCTGATCGCCTGGTTCGCGCCGAGCGCGGGCCAGGGGAGGCCGTGCGTGACGAAGCTGAGCGTTTTCCTGCCGTCGAGCTTCTTGAGCCAGGTCAGGAATTCGACGATCACGGGCGAGGCCTTGAAGCCCCATACCGGTCCGCCCACGAGGATCGCCTCCCACTGGGCAATGTCCTCTTCGTCGGGCGCATTGCAGATCGTAAAGTGCCGCGATCCGGGCCGCAGCATGCCGGTGGTCATGAGCAGCTTGAGATCAACCTCGTGACCGGCTTCCCGGAATTTCCCGGCGATGGCCTTGGCAACGGTCGCGGTATGGCCTGATTGCGAATGGATAATGATGCCGATATGCATTGGTCCTCCTTGTACAGAGTGGTGTCAGGGCAGTGAGGGGAGCGAATCGGGAACGATTGTTTTTTTCGGCGCGAGTTTATTGAAATCGAACGCGCGCGCCGTACCGTACCGCGCCAGGACCGACGTGTCGCCGACTACGATAAAGGTCAATGATGACGGATCAAGGTACTTGTTGATGACCCGGCGCAGGTCTTTCCTGGTTACCGCCTTTATTCTGTCCGCATATTTTGCGAAAATGTCGGGCGGCCGGTTGAAGTACTCGTTCCAGGCATACGTGGAAACGATATCGTACGGCGTGCGGAACATGGACGGCATGCCGTCGATCAGGATTGCCTTTGCGTTCGCAAGCTCCCGGGCGCTCACCCCCGAGTCCCGCAGGCTGTCGATCACGGACAGCGCGAGCGAGACCGCTTCGGAAAACGACTCGTTTTTCGTGAAGAAATCGACGTGCCAGGTGCCGGGATAGGTATAGTTGGACATGGCGCTCGAATGGATGGAATAGGTGAGGCCCGCGTCGGAGCGGACCACCGTGCCCAGGCGCGAGGTGAACCCGCCTCCGCCCAAAATGAGATTGGCGACCGAGACCGGGTAATAGTCATTGTGGGGCCGCTTGAACAGGGGAAGGCCGAACTGCACGTAGACCTGGGTAATGGGTTTGTGCACCACAAGGCATTTTACTTTTGGAGCCGGCGTGATTGCAGGAAAGGAGGCCTTGTCTCTGGGTTTGTCAGACGGGAACAGCTTTTCAAGCCGGGCGATCATGGCGTCCCGGTCGAATTTGCCGGCAATGGCCAGGATCATGGAACCGGTGGTGAAGACGCGGCTGTGCAACGCGGTCAGGTCGTTGCGCGTGACGCGTTTGATCGTTTGTTCGGTCGCCATGCCGGACGCTGCTGATCCGGCATACACCGCCTTCTGGAACGCGATATCTGCGGTGGGGCCCGGATTGTCGAACCGGTGCCGGATCGCCTCCCGGTAAATCTTTTTTTCTTTATCCAGCTTTGCCTGTTCGAACCGCGGATGGAACAGCATCTCCTTCAGAATGACAAGACCGGTATCCAGATACTCGGCAAGGAATTCGGCGCTGACCTGCATCAGGTCTTCGGACGCCTGTACGCTGAAATTCATGGCGTATTGGTCGATGAGGGCGTCGAGCATGTCTGCCTTGTAGCGTTTGGTGCCGCCGGTGCGCATGAGCGTGGCCATCATGGTTGACTCGCCTTCCTTGCCTGCGCGGTCAAGGAGCGTGCCGTGCCGCACGTAGACGGTCAGCCGGACCAGCGGCAGTTGGGAGTCTGAAGCCACATAAGCGCAGAGCCCGTTTTTGAGTTGCACCCGGTACGGTTCTCCTCGCGGCACGGTCCAGGAGAGCGGGCCGTAGGAGATTTTCAAGGGGTGCGGCGGTTTTTTTGCCGTGGCCAGAGGAGGCAGGACAAGAACGAGACAGGTGCACGCAAGCAGGAGGCGTTGTATCATGCAGCGGGACCGTTTCAGGTTACTGGTGAAGAGCATCGGCCCGGGTTTTTTCAACAGCCCCTTTGCCGGCGTTGCCGGTGCGTTCCTGGAGCAGCAGGCCGATGGTCATTTTGTCCGGGTCGAGATAGCGCCTGACCACTGCCGGAATCTCGTCGCGTTTGACAGCGGCGATATGGTCAGGAAATGAAAGCATGTCTTTCCAGCTTCGCAACCGCTCGAACCAGGCAAGACGGTCGGAGAGTCCTTCGAGGCTGGTCAGGCCCTTGATAAACGTCATTCGTATCTCATTTTTTACGCGCATCATTTCGTCCCGGGTGGGTGGGTCTTTTGCGGCGCGGGCCAGTTCCTCGCGTATGATCGCTTCCACCCTGGCCGGGTCCGCATCGCTTTTAAGCTTTGCCCAGACCGAGAAATAGCTGTCGATCAGTTGTATGCCGTTGCCGGCGCCCGCGCTCGTGCACAGGCCCTCCTTGTCGACCAGCCGGCGGTAGAGCCTGCCGCTGCGGCCCGAGAAAATGGCTTCGACCACGTCAAGCCGGTACAGATCGTCGCCGGGGTATCCGGGCGTGTGAAACAGCAGGTCGATGCGCGGCTCGGCATTGTCGCGCATGGTAAAGCGTGTCTCGCCCACGGCCGGCGGTTCGCGCGTGACGATTTCCTGTTTCGGGACTTTGGCGCGCGGTATGGCGCCGAAGTAGCGGTCGATCTCCTGTTTCGCGGCGCGGGGTTCGATATTGCCGACCAGCACGATCAGCGCGTTGTCCGGCGTGTAGAACCGCCGCACATGCTGCTCAAGTTTCTTGCGGCTGTATGCCCTGATGTCGGAGGCCCAACCGATGGTCGGGTTGCGGAACGGGCTTGCCTTGTAAAAAAGCGCGGTGAGCCGTTCCCAGTAACGGCCGACCGGCCTGTTGTCGTAGCGCATGCGCCGTTCCTCCATGACCA
>JAFGDP010000002.1 GCA_016932075.1 Chitinispirillaceae bacterium
GCCGCGATCCGTTTGGATATTGCCATCACAATTCCTCCTCATGAAATAAACCTTTACAATACCGCAATTATGCTTCTTGTCAAGCTGTTATAATTGATTTGGATTCGGCTGTGCGAGCCCGTATTTCAGACAATATCCTCGGACATGGAGGCGCCGCGCAGATGCTTTTGGTGGGTGCTGTTTGTGTCACTGTATCTTTGATGCGTTCGTAAAAAGTATCATCTCCGCCTTATCGGCGTCGGAGTCGGGATCGGTATCGGGGTCGAAAAGCCCGCCGGTCAACGTCCGATACCGATATCGACGCCGACAGCGACCCCGACTCCGATGGACAGGGTTGTTTTGACGTTTTACGACGCCATCATCTTTTAAGGAACCGATTTTTTCCTTTTTCCACTTTGATATATGGCAGGGAGGTTGGTCAGGAAGACGCCCGCCAGTACCAGCACTCCGCCGCTCATCTGGATTGCGGTCAGGGTTTCTCCTATAAGCAGCCACGCCCCGAAGGCGGTTACGACAGGGATGCCGTTTATCGCCACGGCAGCCCTTGCCGCAGGAAGTCTCGTCAGGGCGTGATTCCAGCATAGAAACGCTATTATCGTTGCAAAAACAGTCAGATAGAGTACTGCACCCATTGAGCGCGCTGTGATGGCCTCCCAGTGTATCGACGGCAGCTCGAAAAGAAAGGCCGGTGCGAAAAAAAGACCCCCATAGATGGTCTGCACCCCCGTAATTTCGAGTGAAGAATGCTCCCTGCCCACGTCTCTTGCAAACACCATGTAAAGGGCCGCCGATATCACGGCCCCGAACACCAGCAGGTCGCCGAGAAACGAACCCCCCATGGAAATCTTGAAGGCGGGGTCTCCCGCAACCAGCACCGAGATGCCTGCAAGGGATACGACAATGCCCAGCAGCCCGGCCCCACTCGTGCGCTCCTTCAAAATAAACGCGCTCAGGAAGGTCACAGCCACAGGTACCGTGGCGATGATCAATGAAACCTTCGCTGCAGGGCTGAGCCGAAGGCCGTACGTTTCGAAAATGAAATAAAGAACAGGCTCCGACAGGGCTAGCAGCAGCATCTTTCCACGGTTTTTTTTGCTGAAACGGGGAAAGCCCCGTCGTGCAAGCAGCACAGCAAAGAGGCATGCACTCGTGCCGAACCGTGCAAACACCAAGGTGAATACGGGAATGCTTTCAAGTGCGACCTTGGTGGCAACGAAGGACAGCCCCCAGAAGACCACTGCCGCGGCCAGCGAAAGATAGGCACCGGCACCTCCCTGTTTTGTTCTCGCCATCACTTGGCAACCGTAATCAGAAAAGCGCCCAGAAATATAACTCCGGCTGAAATCAACCTGAGGGTCCTATGTTTTTCCTTCAAAATATAACCTCCCATCAGAACGGCGAACACGATGCTGAGCTGCCGAAGTCCAACGATGTAGCTTACCCGCTCCAGTGTGAAGGCGACCAGGATCAGTGAATAGCTGACGAAACCTATAAGGCCGTTCAGCAGGATGCTCCGACGGTTCATGGACCACTCCAGCATGATGGCGCTTTTTCCTTTTGTCGCAGCGATATAGGGCGTAAAGAACGCAACTCCGAACACGATGAGCAAGTAGTTGAAAACAAATGGGTCCGCATAACCGACCCCTATTTTGTCGACGATCGAATAGGCTGTGACCGCAACCATTGTAAGAAAGGCGAACCGGGTGGATCTGCTGGTTGCCAGGGCTGTGAACGGGCGCATAAATCCGTGTGCCGACGGGTACTGCATTCCTATTGCCTGGACACCGGCGACGACCAGGAGTATGCCGGCCACCCCGAGAATCGACACCTTTTCATTCAGAACAATGATTGAAACGATCAATACGAGTGCCGGTGCGGAACGCATAATCGGATAGACCTGCGACAGATCCCCATCCTCATAGGCTTTGGACAGGAACAGCCAGTAAAAAAAGTGAATCAACCCGGAGGCGGCGGCTACGGCCAGGCCGGTGGCCGGGGGCAGGCCTTTTACAGCCGCCAGGTAGACGAAAAGCGGCAGAAAAAACACCATCGCCCAGATCTCGTACCACCATACGAAAAGCTGCTTGTCGCCGGAGCGTTTGGTCAGCAGGTTTCTGACCGCATGCAGGAACGCCGAGAGGACGACGAGGGTGATTGAAAGACCGCTCATGACCGTTCAATAGAGTGAAGCGCGTTCACCAAACCCCGCACGGAGTCTGCCGATTTTTCGAGAGCCTGCCTCTCGGAGGGAATAAGATCAATTTCGAGGATCGATTCCACCCCGGCCGAGCTCAATTTGACCGGTACCCCGACGAACAGGTCGTGAATTCCGTACTGCCCGGTGAGATAGGCAGCGCAGGGAAGGATTTTCCGCCGGTTTTTCAGAATTGATTCCGCCATTTCCACGGCAGCCGAGGCGGGTGCATAGAAGGCGCCTCCTGTTTTGAGGTGCCCCACGACTTCGGTGCCGCCGTTCCGGGTCCGCTCAATCAGAGACTCGATTCTTTCCGCGGAAAGCAGTTCGGTGACAGGAACTCCGGCGACAGTCGAGTGACGTGACAGGGGGACCATCGCATCTCCATGCGCGCCGAGCACGAGGGCCCTCACCGTGGCGACCGAAACAGAAAGTTCCTGGGCAATGAACCAGGCGAAGCGGGCGGAATCAAGAATTCCGGCCATGCCGACGATCCGCTCCGGAGGGAAACCGCTTGCCTGGAGTGCCACGTGGCACATGGCGTCCATAGGGTTGGCGACGATTATGAAAACCGCGCCGGGTGAGACCTCAGCGGCTTTTCCGGCTGCTTCACGCATCACCTTTGCATTGCTTGCAAGCAGATCGTCCCGGCTCATCCCGGGTTTTCGCGGAAGACCGGCGGTCACAATGACGACATCCGAACCCTCGGTTTCTTCATAGCCGGAGGTTCCTGTAACATGGCAGTCATGGATTTCGATCGCGGATGCCTGATTGAGATCGAGAGCTTTTCCCTTTGCAAGTCCTTCCACTATGTCGACGAGCACCACGTCGGACAGTTGTTTTTCAGCCAGCCGCTGGGCGACCGCACCTCCGACATTTCCGGCTCCGATTACCGTCACTTTTTTGTCCATAATTTATTTCCTCCCTTATTTTCCATCTCTCCATCAATACACCCGGTGGAAGAAAAGAGTCCCTGGTTTTGAATGGCCAACTATAATACTTTTATGGTCGAAAGAAAGCTGATTTTTAACCTTCCCGGTGCGTTTCAGCGTTTA
>JAFGDP010000022.1 GCA_016932075.1 Chitinispirillaceae bacterium
CCGTTCCATGCGGCAAGGATCTGGGTCCAGTTGTTCGTGCCTGACCAGCGGTCGTTCGCGAAGCAGTCTTCGCTGAGCGATCCTGAAAGCGAAGCGTCGTTTCGCGTCGAGGTATCGCCCCTGAAACACCATTTGATCCACCCTTCGTGGTATTCGGCCACAAACGATCCTGCCACCCGGGAGCGGATGTTCGCGTTTGGAAACAGTTCATAGTTCATGCCTGAAATATCCGCGCCGACATAGGTGAGCTGGGTGGAGCTTCCGTACACTGCCGTAGGCCTGGTGGAATCAAGGCCGTGGAGCGTTGCATTGATCCGGTTGAACTGGGTCTGGAAGTTGTCCTTGGGTTCGTTAAAAACACCCCAGAGCGCTATGGAAGGATGGTTGTACCCCTCTGCAACCATCTCCCGGGCCACAATGTTCATGCGGTCCCAGAAATCAGACGGATAGGGCGCATTGCCGCAGCATCCCCATGATGGAATTTCAGGCATGCAGATCATGCCCAGCTCGTCGCAGGCATTGTAAAACGCGGGCGCGCGCGGGTAATGAGCGCAGCGAACCGCATTTGCGCCCATTTCCTTGGCAAGCCGCACTTCCTCAAAAAAGCGGGATCTGGGAACCGCATTCTCCACCCAGGCAAACTCCTGGTGCATGCACACGCCCCTCAGAAGGTAACGCTGGCCATTGAGGAAAAACCCGCCTGCCCTGGTCCAGTTCAAGGACCTGATACCGAACCGTTCCACATAATCGTCAACGCTCTGGCCGTCAACCGCAACTCTGGTGAATACGCGGTAGAGAGACGGCGACTGGGGGCTCCATAACCTGGGACTAGCAATTGTTGCGGTCGTGGTATCAAAGATGCGGGAGGAACCGGCCGCGACCTGGGCGGTCATGTCATGATACGCGATAATGGAACCGGCATTGTCCGCAATACAGAACGAAAGCGTGACATTCTTCGCTGCAGCGTCATCGTTTCGCACCGTTGTTCGTACCCGCACCCGCGCGCCTGATGACGAGGCAAGGGGCGTCTCGATCTTCTGCCCGTATAGGGGAATATGAACATTATCGGTGCACACCAGCCATACGTCGCGATACAGGCCGCTGTACAGGAAAAAATCCGGGTACTCAATGTTATTGCCGGCAGAAGTAAACGTCCCTGCCCTGCCCGGCGGAATATTGCTGCGGTACCGGCAGTCGAGCCTGACTGCCAGCACATTGCCGCCGCTCCTGTTCACGGCGTCCGAGATATCATAGTAAAAACCCGTATACCCGCACGCGTCATGGGTGCCGACCAGGTCACCGTTCACATAGACCTGCGCGATCTGCATGGCGCCGTCGAATTGCAGGAACACCTTTTGATTATGCTCCGATGCCGGGACGGTAAAATTTCTGCGATACCAGTGGACGCCGTTCCAGCCGCTTGCCTGCGGCACGCTCGACTGTTCCGCGTCAACGGTCGGCGCGTCGTACTGGGCCGAGTGGGGAAGATTTACGGTCTGCCACGACGCGTCATTGAAACTAACACTGGAGGCGTTTGCCGGGTCAGCTTTGATGAATTTCCAGGAGCTGTTCAGGTTCTGTATGGTCCTGGTTTTGCAGATGCGGGAGGGATAGAAATCAGCATAAACAGTAGCACTAGCAAAAATAAGTGCTGCTATGATTATTCCTTTTTTTTGTTCTTTTAATTCAAACATAAAAAACACCAAGATAATCTCTATGTGGGAGGGGCTTCAGCCCCTCCCTGGCTTCAACCCGCATCCTTCGTTACTCTCAGGATGCGGTTTTCCGCCACCCACCCCCCTGGGGTCTCGCCGACCCCAAACCCCGCTGTAAATTGTCCCTGTACCTAAAACCCATTTTTCAATGAAATGTTTACAATCTTTCCTCCTCGTGCAGTACCTCCACCATACGAGCATTTAAAAATCATAACCTGATTATTCAACATGGCTTTATTTGTTTGAAGGTTAATGCGAACTCCCCTACCTAAAATGGTTTTTATATGCCTCCCTCGCAGGTCATATGCTTCAACTCGTACCTTTTTATTCGTGAAATCGTCAGGAAGTAGCAGCGTTGCGCCTGCAATCCTTATTGATCCGTTTTGGGAAACCAAACGCTCTGGAAAAAATTCTGTCCTTACCACCGGATCCCGCATGAACGCGCTGCGGAAAAGACCGAAGGTATGGATCACCGGGCACGCCTTGCCCGCGGTGATGCGCAGCCGCACGTGCGTTGCGCTCATCTGGTTGAATTTGACAAGCCATTTGTACCCGATGCTCTGCTTGTTCGATGCTCCGGGGAGTGCGGTCCAGGTGGAACCGTTTCGCGAATAGTCGATCGACCAGCGGGTGATCCGGTGACCCAGCTCAACGGCCTCCTGCACCATGGCGCAGTCAAAGGTTTTTGACTCGCCGAGCGCGAATGTCAATGTGTCCGTGGTAAAAGCGTCCGCAGCGGCATACCAGGTCGCTTCGCTGGTGTCGACCATGTTTTCCGGCCCGTACGTCGGACCGCGCGTATGGAGCGCGGTGACCGTGGCGCCTGCCGCGAGATTGGTCGCAAACGTGCCGCGCACCCAGCCGCCGAGGCTGTCGATCCGAATGGAATCGGTCCGATAGACCAATCCGCGCGTATCCGGCGGGAGGTTCAGGAGAAAAACGCAGTTGCGGCCGACCGAACCGAAATAGAGCTGGTTCCAGAGCGTGGAAACGCTCTTCACCTGGGAATTTTCCGCACCGTGAAAATACCATCCGGGCCGGATCGACACATCGCACTCGGCAGGCACGAACGCGCCGCCGCTTACCTGGCCGGTCGGAAGAACCGTGAGGTTTTCGGCGTCGATGATGCTGCGGTCGATCGTTGCCCAGCAGGGATCGCCGGCAATTCCGTCTTCATTGCCGATCCACCTGCCGTCGACATACGGCGACGCTTTTTTTGCGCCGAAGATGAAACAGTCGGGCTGGAGTGCCTTGACCGTATCTGCCCATCGCCTGAAATCAAACGCCATCTGGTCGCCGGCGCCGTCCCACCAGATCTCCCAGATTGTGCCATAACCGGTTAAAAGCTCCCTGAGCTGGTTGGTGTAAAAGGTATTGTATGCCGCGGTTCCGTACGAAGGCTCGTGCCGGTCCCATGGCGAAAGATAGAGCGCCGGCTTGACGCCGTATTTCCTGCATGCGTCGGTGAACTCCTTTATCACGTCGCCGTTGCCGCCTTTATAGGGGCTGGATGCAATGTCGTAGGTGGTATAGGCGCTCGGCCAGAGACAGAACCCGTCGTGGTGTTTTGCCGTAAGGATTGCGCAGGTGAATCCCGCCCCTTTGATGGTCCTGATCCACTGCTCGCAGTCCAGGGAGGTGGGATTGAACAGCGATGGCGACGCCGTGCCGTCTCCCCACTCATCGCCGGTAAAGGTGTTCATGTTGAAGTGGAAAAATGCCATAAGCTCACGGTGATACCATTCGAGCTGCTTAGCGTTGGGAACCGGTTCGACTGGAGGTGGAGCCTGGCCCAGGGATATACATGGCAGTATAGCTCCAAGGGAGAATACTGCCGCGACAAGAATGCAACAATGGCGATGTATATTCATAACATCCATTGTACCTTTAGAGAACAACCTATCCCTGAAAAGCGCTTCATGCCTGCCGCTCCTTGTCATGACGAGCCTCTTTTTCCGAATATTCCCGTGAAAGAGGGAACAGCAGATGACTCAACAAATAGACCCGGTCAGGCTGTTCGTCTTCCTGGCTGATCTTCATGATCCGGCGCCGGGTTTCATGAAGCTCGTCAAGGATCGCCCGGTAGCTCTTTTCGGAAAGAGAAAGGGTGACCCACGAATAACTCCGCTTCTCTTTTGAAAACCGATCAACCGACTGTTTGGCGATATCCAGGGCGTTGAACATAAAATTGTTCACGGCAAGCGAGGCCGCTCGCTCTCCCGAAGAAAGATGCGTATCAACAGGACGATAGCACCCTGATCCATCAGGGCTGATTAATTGCAGCTCCTTGAGCAGATTGAACGCTTGTTTTGCCTCGGCCGTCGAAATGGCCGGTACAAGCATCCGGCCGAGCTTTTCAAAGCCGTCATGCGTGGAAAAAGGATAAAAAACAAGGAGCTCCCGTATGGCCGAATAGTACCATTTTTCGAAATATTCATAGCGCGCCGCATCCACGATCCGCACCAGCGCTTCCTTGCAGGACATCATCTGCTTGAAATACCGCTTCTTGTCCTCGTGCTTTTTTGCCTGATTGTACAAAACCAAGTTCTGAAAATACCTGATTTCACTTTTTGACAGCTTGAGAAAATCAGCCAGGCGTTCGATATAGGCGATAGAGATGTTCGCTTTGCCGGAAAGAATCAGGGAAAAGTGGCCCCCGGATTTGAACCCCACATGCTTGGCAATAAAACGATGGGAGTAGTTGCGATTGGACGCTTTTTTCTCTGCGTAGAAATCGGAAAGATATTTCCGGTAATCCGTATATTCAAATACTGATCTCATGATAGCGGCTGCATGTACCTTCGAGAATATAAGATAATTATACCTTCCGATACGGGATAATTGCGTCGCAACCGCTTAATAAATTAATCGAATGCTACGCATATCAGCGTATGGCAACAATCAGGCATCACCATATCCTCAATTTTTTCATAACGTTA
Source organism: Chitinispirillaceae bacterium (assembly GCA_016932075.1). The sequence goes on from JAFGDP010000022.1 coordinate 4,655, forward strand.
CAAAATCAATTGGTACCGAATCCGGTAAATATGCTTAAAAAAGTAAACGGATAAATCGGGTTTTTCAGCAGCATAGTATCAGAGCAAACTAATTTTTCAGAGGGATATTGCCTGAGCGGCACGGACAACGCCATTTTCGTTTCCAGGAAAGCGTGGTACATGAGTATATTACCAGTAGAGCATAAAAATTCAGAGAAGGAAACCGCATGAACGATCCGTCTCTCCCGTTTCGAACAATGGTGCTTTTTATCCTTTCTTCGATTATCACCGGTGTGGCAATCGCCGCTCCCGCCCCCAGCACCATACCGTCGGTGCAGCAATGGACAAGCGGTTCAGGCTCCTGCACGTTCGGTTCGACCTCCCGGATCATCGTCAACACGGCCGATGCAGGTGCGCTTTCCGCCGACGCGCAGACTTTTGCCAATGACCTTGCCGGGCTGCTCAATCGGACCGTTGCCGTGGCAAGCGCCGGTTCTCCCGGCGCAGGGGACATCTTCCTGAAACTCGGCGCCACCAGCTCCTCCATCGGTGACGAAGGATATGTGCTGACCATCACCACCGGTTTTGAGATAAGCGCCAGGACCGCTGCCGGCGTATTTTACGGCTCCCGCACCCTGCTGCAGCTCCTCAGGCAAAGCACCACGGTGAGCCAGGGAACGATCGTTGACTGGCCAAAGGGGAAATGGCGCGGTATCATGGTGGATGCGGGAAGAAAATTTTACTCTTTGTCATGGCTGCAGACCCTCATCCGGGACATGGCTTACGTGAAAATGAACCTGTTCCATTTTCATCTCTCGGACGGATTGACGCAGACGAACAACGGCGGTTTCCGCCTCCAGAGCACGAAGCACCCTGAAATCACCTCGAGCCAGCACTATACCACCGCACAGATACAGGGCCTGATCGCGCTGGCAAGCCAGTATCACATCACGATTATTCCGGAGATCGACTTTCCCGGACATGTCAACTGGCTCTATGGCTCCCACCGAAATGTGCTGCTCGGTTCGCGCGTCCTGGGGAACCAGTACTGGGCGCTTGATCTGAGCAAGGATTCGGCATACACCCTGGTCAAGGACATTCTCGACGAATTTATTCCCCTGTTTCCGGGCCCGTTCTGGCATCTGGGCGCGGACGAGTACATGTTCATCGATGAGTATGCCGGTTTCCCTCAGCTGACGACCTGGGCGCGCAACCGGTACGGCAACAGCGCGCATGCCAATGACTGCTACCGGCACTTCACGAACTGGGCAAACGCGATCATCAAATCCCATGGAAAAACCACGTGGGCCTGGAATGATGTCCTGCTCGGCATAACCGGGACCAGTGTGGGCGCCTGCTCGCTCGCGACCGATATCTGGATGGACCACTGGGGCGCGCTGAACTGGATCGGCTGGGGCGGCGTGTACCCGGCCGCAGAGCTGGCCCGCGGATACAACATGATCAACTGCAGCTGGGACATCTTCTATATCATCACCACCAATGCGAAGACCACGGGTGATCCGCAATGGGCGTATAACGATTGGGAGCTGCATACCTTTGCCGGAGGGAATATCGCTGCGGGCGATCCCCATATACAAGGAGGAAAATTTCCGATCTGGGGGGATGCGCCGAGCGCGGAAACCGAGTCCCAGGTGTGGAACAGCACCTTCATGCTCTCACGGGCGGTTGCCCAGAAATGCTGGGGCAGTCCGAAAATCCAGTCAGCCTATTCCGGGTTCCAGACGCTTGCGAATTCGATCGCGAGAGCGCCAATGCCCATGGTCGCAATTGCCGTCAGGAGGGGAATTTCAAGGGGCCATGAGTTCGGCGAAGATGAAATCGTGGAGCTGTACGATCTTCGTGGCGCACTGGTAGCGAAACTCCCCGCGACAGCATTCGCCGGAAAAGCGGTTCCAGGAACGCTGCATAATAGTAATGGAAAATCCCGGCGTGTTGGCGCAGGCTCCTATCTCTGCCGGTTCAGGGGAAAGGGATACGACAAAACGTCCATGATCGCGTTCACCCGTTAAAAGGCCGGGACGCTTCGGCCGTTACGATTCAAAGGAGGCCTCGTGAAATTCCGTCGTGCAAGCGTGCTTTGTTTTGCCGGTGCGATTGCCCTGCAGGCGGGCGATACCCTGCCGGGGCTCACGCTCGACCAGGTGAGCTTTTCCGGGTACGGCTCCTTTGTCAACACCCGCGTGTTGGGCTTCTACAACCTGAGGTCGGAACGGCCGCCACAATGGAACACGTTCGCCGTTCTCAACCTTGTCCTCAACATGAAATTCGCCGCCCGGTTTACCGGTCATATCGGCCTTGAAGGCTACACCTACCATAACACCATCGCCCTTGCCAACGCGCTCATGCCGGTGAACAAGGAACGGCAATACGCGACCATCTACCCGCACCAGGTCGAGGGCAGGTATTCACTTGGCGATCCCGACCTGTTCAAAGGAGAGATCGGTATCGGATTAATGCCGTATAAATACAACCGCGATGCCTGGAGCCTCGGCGAATACCTGTTCAGGAGCGGAACCTATCCCGGATATCTGATAACCGATTTCGACTGGGCGGTCGCCCGCCTGACCGGCTTCAGGTTCAGCACGGTAGCGTTCCGGGAGTGGCGAAACGATCTCCTGCTGACCATCAACATGGAACTGCCGCCGTATCATGACGCCAACGTATCATGGATCACCGGATATTCGCTGCGCAATATAATCGATATCGGCGCAGGGATTTCATTCTGCAGCCTGATTTCGGCAAACGAGCACCTGACCACGCCTGAAAACGAAAAAAATGTGCGTCAGAGCGATACCATTGTGGACCCGGTTGCGGGAACTATCGTCAACAACAGCTACTATACGTTCAGGGGGACAAAGGCCATGTGCCGGACAGCAGCAGACCCGCTGTTCTTTTTAAAGGGCGGTCCGTTCTTCACCATCCTCGGCATACCCATTGGATTGACCAAGGATGATGGACGGATCTATGCCGAGCTTGCCGTTCTCGGCCTTGAAAACCAGAGTCCGGGATACGACAAGATCGCTGACCGCATGCCGGTCATGGCAGGATTCAACCTCCCCACGCTCGGCCTTTTCGACGCGCTCTCCTTTCAGGCCGAGTATTACCCCTGCCCCTACCCCAATGATTTCGGCGGCACCCTTTCGTATTCACAACCCGGGTTTGCCGCGCCGTTCGACCAGACGCTCATCACCATGTCCCCGTCCGATTCCGCGCTCTATGCGAACGACAACTGGAAATGGTCCATACACGGCCGCAGATTCATCGGCACACATTTCGGCATTGTCATTCAAGCAGCGCGGGACCACTGGCGCACCGTGAGCAGCTATGATATCAACAAGGATTACAGCGATGCGCTGGTCAAGCCGAAACACTGGTACCTGGCCACAAAGCTCGTGGTGGTGTTCTGACGCCGCCGCCTCGTACCGGGTATGAACGATCACATGAGATCCTATGACTCCTCCTCCACGGTCGAGGCCGTGGCCATTGAACGCTCCGGCAGGCAGAGCCGCTATGCGCCCCGTGAGAAAATCGGCGTCATTGAAGCGGAGAACTATCCCCTGCTCGGGCAGCTCGTTGCCCTGCGGTTCATCGAATGGGTGCAGAAAAACCCGGGCGGCGTGATCGCGCTTCCGTCCGGAAAAACGCCGGAGCCGTTCATATCGTGGACCCGCCACATTCTCACAAGCTGGCATACTGACGAGGTGCAGAAGCTTCTCGCCGAATACCGGCTCAACGGATCGCACGTTCCGGACATGAAAAGCCTGATCTTTGTACAAATGGATGAATTCTATCCGATCGATGCTTCGCAACAGAACAGCTTCCATTACTATGTCAACGAATTCTATATAAAAGGTTTCGGTCTTGATCCGGCAAAGGCGCTCCTGATCGACACGACCAGGCTCGGTCTGCCTGACGGGTATGCCATGAGCCGGTTATTCCCGGACAACATCGTGGACCTGTCGCTTCGGGTGCGGCATGCAAAGAGCGATTCGGAGAAGCTGCAGCGGGAAACGATCTTCCGGGTCGACGCCTTTTGCGCCGAATATGAAAAGCGCATCCGCGGCCTGGGCGGCATCGGTTTTTTCCTCGGCGGTATCGGGCCTGACGGGCATATCGCGTTCAACATCCGCGGATCAAGCCCTTTTTCAACGACGCGCCTGACCGATACCAATTACGAGACCCAGGCCGCCGCCGCTGGGGACCTTGGAGGAATAGAGATCGCGCGCAACCGGCTGGTCATAACCATCGGCCTCTCGACCATCACCTGGAACCCGGCCGTGACCGCCATTATCATGGCTGCCGGAACCGCAAAAGCCGCTGTGGTACGACGCGCCATTGAGGAGGACCGATGCCTTGACAATCCTGCCTCAGTGCTGCATGACCTTCCTGCCTCACGGTTTTTTCTGACGAAAACCATTTCAGATACGTTGACAATTCGACGTCAGGCCATATTCGAACAGTGCCCGGCCCTGACGAGCGAGCAGGACGACGACATCGTCATCAGCCTGTCGCTGTCGCTGCAAAAGCCATTGCACGAATTGACGGAGAAGGATTTTCAAGCCGATCCGCTGGCAGCCTCGCTGCTCAAGAAAACCAGTGACGGTCCTGCAAAGCCGGCAGCAGCGCGGGACCGGTTGATCGCAAAAATCGAAAAAGGGCTTGCCCATATTTCAAACACCGTGTTCCTGCACACCGAGCCGCACCAGGACGATATCATGCTGGGGTATCTCTCCTGCCTCTACCACCTGGTCCGCGACCCGACCAACCGGCACAGCTTTGCCAACCTCACCTCGGGATTCACCTCGGTCTCGAACCACTACTGCCTTTCCATCGCGCGCGCGCTCAAAACGCACCTGGGCAACGACCGGTTCCTGCGGCTGCTGCAGGAGGGCTATTTCGATGACGACGTCCCCCTGAAAAGGATGGAAGACGTGTACCTGTATCTTGACGGAAGCGCGTCAGGAAGCCGCGAGAAAAAAAGCCAGGCCGAGGCACGACGTCTTTTGCGGAATATCATCGCGGTCTATGGGACCACCGATCCCGCACAGATCGCTGCGCAGGTGGACAGGCTTGAGCGGTATCTTACCACCCGGTATCCGGGCGCAAAGGACCCGCCCGATATCCAGAAACTGAAAGGCATGCTGCGCGAGTGGGAGGCCGAACTGCTCTGGGCCAGGTTCGGTATTGAAGCTCATGACATCCATGCCCTCAGGCTCGGGTTTTACGCCGGCGATATATTCACCGCAGAGCCGGTCGTGGAGCGCGACGTGCTTCCGATCGTCACGCTGCTGCGGGAAGTCAAACCCGACATCGTTTCTGTCGCCTTTGATCCCGAAGGGAACGGGCCGGACACGCATTACAAGGCGCTCCAGGCAATGGCCGAGGCCATCAAGCTGTATGTAGAGGAATCTGGCAACACCTCTTTGCGCATCTGGGGATACCGGAACGTCTGGCACCGGTTCAGACCCGCGGAGGCGAACCTGATGGTCCCGGTGTCGCTCAACACGCTCTCGCTCATGCACGGCGCGTTTCTTGACTGTTTCGGATCGCAGCGCGCCGCCTCATTTCCGAGCTTTGAGCACGACGGTCCGTTTTCCGAGCTGGCGCAGAAAATCCAGGTCGACAACTACGCAATGCTCACAACCTGTCTCGGCCAGGACTTCTTTTATAAAAACAGCCATCCCCGGTTGCGCGCCGCGCGCGGCATGGTGTTCCTGCGCGACATGGCACTGGACGAATTCCATGAAACCGTACGAAACCTGAAAAAGGCGACCGAAGCGATATGAGCATCATATCCCGACGTGAGGATGCGAAGATCACTCTGTACAACCGTTTCCTCCTCTTTGTCGCAGGCCTCGGCGGTCTGCTCTACGGCGTGGACGTCGGCATCATTGCGGGCGCGCTTCCCTACCTCGAGGCCACCTCCGGCCTTAACGCGGGACAGATCTCGATCATTGTCGCCGCGGTGCTGCTCGGCAGCGTGTTCGGTACCCTGTTTGCCGGCATCCTTTCTGATATTTTCGGCCGGAGAACCATCATGACCCTGAGCGGCATCCTGTTTGTGGTCAGTATTCCGGCTATTGCGCTGGCTCACGGGTTCGGACCGCTCTTTTTCGGCCGCCTGCTGCAGGGTGCCAGCGCGGGGCTTATCGGCGTGGTCGTGCCCCTGTACCTTGCCGAGTGCCTGAGCGCGGCGCACCGGGGAAAAGGCACCGCTATTTTCCAGTGGCTTCTGACGCTCGGCATTGTTGCCGCGGCCGGCATAGGCATGTACTTCAGCATGCGCCTTGACGAGGTGGTCAGGGTCGGTAATCCGGACAGGATATTCGCCTTCAAGGACATGGCATGGCGCAGCATCTTCTGGGTATCGCTGCCGCCGGGAATCCTGTTTGTCATCGGCAGCATCATGGTGGCCGAGTCGCCGCGCTGGCTGTTCCGCCGCCACCGGGTCGAGGATTCGCGCACCGCGCTGCTCAGGTCAAGAATACCTGAGCAGGTCGAAGTGGAAGTGCGCGAGATGGCGGAGGCCTTGACCGCGGAGAAAACGCTGTCCGCGAGCAGCGGTAAAAAGATCAAGGAATCGCTCTTGAAACGGAAATACGTGCTACCCTTTCTCATCGCCTGCATTATTCTTGCCTGCAATCAGGCCACCGGCGTGAACTCGATCATCGGGTACAATGCCACCATCCTGATCCAGGCCGGTCTCTCTGATCTTCACGCCCACTGGGGATACGTCATCCTCACCATGGTGAATTTTCTCATGACCATTGTGGCCGTGGTCCTGGTCGACCGCAAAGGCCGGAAATTCCTGCTCTCGCTTGGCAGCGCCGGGATCATTGTATCGCTTGCCGCGACCGGGATCCTTTTTCATGCGACCGAAAAGCAGCGCCTCGATTGCAGTGCCGCGGTGCAGCGACTCGTTACGCCTGCACAGGAGCTTACACTCGCATATAACGACAGCTCGGCCGCAGCGCTTGCAGGCGACAGGGGCGGGCAGGCAACCTCCCTCATTCTCATTTACTCCTACGGCGATTTCCGCGCCGCGAGCGCAGTGGTGCGGTCAAACGACAGGGCGGCCAAACCGCTTTTCATCTCCCGGCAAAGCTGCGTTCCGGCGAATAACGTGGTCGCGTTTTTCTCCAATCCGTTCGCCGATCTTGACAAAGCAAGATCCGCGCCGCTTGCCATCGAAAACGCCTTGATTACCCCGGTACCGAGCACCGGAAGCGGATGGGCCGTTGCCCTGCTCCTCTTCTGCTTCATGGCGTTCTTCGCGCTCGGTCCGGGCGTGTGCGTCTGGCTCGCGCTCTCGGAACTCATGCCCACGCGCATCCGCTCCAACGGCATGAGCATCGCGCTGCTCATCAACCAGGCGGTGTCAACGACCATCGCCGCAATCTTTCTTCCCACCGTGGGCAGATACGGCTACAGCACCATGTTCTTCGTGTTCGCCGGTTGCACGGTTGTTTATTTCATTACCGCGACCTTTTTCCTGCCCGAGACAAAAGGCAAGACGCTCGAGGAGGTTGAGGCGTTGTTCAGCGGAAAACATTGATTATCTTTGCCATCCTGCCTGTTGCGTGTTTGCAGAGGCTATAAAATCGTCGATCAATCGCTTAACAAAATAAGCGGATTTTTCCAAAATCCGGATACCTTTTACCGGTAATGAGCTAAATTAACAGCAGTAACGTGCACCTGAAGAGGAAGATCACAGTGCCTGTTCAGCGAACGAGGATTTCCCTTGTCCCTCAAACAAGGAAGAACGCGCATTTTAACAGTATAGGTGACAAACATACCCCTGGTTCTTCGGCTATAAATATCTCTCCCAAAGGAGAACCGCCATGCAGCGAACAGTACCGTTCGTACTAACTTTTCTTTTATCGTTCCTGTATTCTGATATGTCGGCCGCGTCAGTGCAGCTGCCCGACACGCTCTGGGTGCCGGTCATTTTCTACGATTACCATGCCGACGGCAGAGCTGATTTTGAAACCTGCATTGACCCGGGCACCGCGGGAAAGAAAGGCATGGTGAGGACCACGCTCGATGCGGATCGCAAGCCGATCCCCACGCCGGTCGCCTGCCCAACCAATGGATCGTCGTTCCCGTGCGCCTGCCACCTGAGCGAGTGGTTCAGGCCAAGCGGTCCCGGGGACGACCCGCCACCCGAATTTGTCTGCGATTCTGTCTCCAATCCCACCATGCGGCGTTGGTCCTGGACCGGACTTGTCCGCTACCTGAACAGGCCGAACGAGTGGGTCGGGGCGAATTTCAATGCGAATGACGCCATGGCGAATGTCGTCATGTACGATTCGCTGCCATTTCGTCTTGTCAATAGAACCACCGGCGTTTACGAATATAGCAACGACTCTTTTTTCCGCCTCGACGACAGAGGCTTCGGGGCCGAACCGCCGACCTCCATCCCGCTCCACAATTTCGGCTTTACCATGGAGATGCACACGGTTTTCAAATACAAGAAAGGCCTGACCTTTAATTTCCGCGGTGACGATGACGTATGGGTATTCATCAACAACAAACTGGTCATGGACCTCGGCGGGCTCCATTCTGCGCTTAACGGCTATGTCAACCTCGACACCATGTCGGGAATGGTTGAAGGCCACGTGTACCCTTTTGACTTTTTTTATGCCGAACGCTTCAGCCCCTTCTCTCGGATCCGCATCACTTCGAACGTCATCACCGTGGATCCGAATACCATCGACATACAGGTGTATCCGAACGACACCATCAAAGCCGGCGACACCGCGCTTATTATCGGCAACATCCTGGATAAAAATGGCCAAGTTATTCCCTTGCTGAGCGATTCGATCCGGTGGACCCAGGTCCAGACGAATTTCAGGCAGGGCGACGTGATTACAAACCCGCAAAATGATTCCACGTGTTTTACCGGTACGGTCGCGTATCGCCGCATCGGCATTATCGGCTCGTTTCGCAATAGCTCTTTCAATATTGTTGACACGGTATGGATTTACATCATTCCAAACGATCCGTCGCAAGTCGACATCGACCAGCAAAACGCCACCCCGCTGACACGCGACCAGGTGGCATCCCAAATCGACACGTTCAATGTCCGTCCTCAACAGACGATTACCCTTACGATAGGGCAGAATAATGCGTATGCGTATGCCGTCCTCAGAGACCGGTTCGGCAACTACTGCTACCTTGCAGACACCTCCACGTGGGCCTCCGAAAACGCCGCACTCGCCACGGTCACCTATGTCAACAACGCCGCGTTCGAAGGCGTCATCGGCCGCGCAACCGGAGCGCGCACCGGCGCCACCTTTGTCGTGGTTTCACAGGGAACCCTTACGCCGGATACGGCGCAGGTCGCGCTTGTCGCCGACACGCTCATTGCGCTGCGGCTCGTGAATGTCGCGTTCCCCAACGTCGCGCTCGATACCGTGATTTTAACAACCGACAGCTCGATCACCGTAAAAGTGCAGGGTATCTGGTCCACGAGTCCCGGCGTCTGGGTCGATGTCACCGGAACCTGGACCCTCAATCCATCAGACGCCATCACGTTCGACATTCCATTACCTGCCACACAGACCGGCCAGTGGACCATCGATCCTGCAACACCCGGCATTGCAGACCTCACCGTCACTTCGCTGAACGCCTCGACATCGATCACCATCATCGTCAAAAGCCTGATAAAGCTCAGGCTGGTGAACGTCGCAGTGCCGGACGTTGCGATCGATACCATACGAATGACCACTGACAGCACGCTCACCGTAAAAGTGCAGGGCACCTGGTCTACCGATCCGTCAACCTGGATCGATGTGATTGGAACCTGGACACTTAACCCACCCTTTGCCGTCTCGTTCGACACCCCTTTGCCTGTCGGATTGTCCGGGCAATGGACCATTGATCCCGCTACGCCGGGTACCATCGTTCTCACCGTCCAGTCAGGCACTGCTTCAGTCACCGTGCCGATCATCGTCGCGGGTCTGCCCTGGCTCGACTCCGCGATAACCCGCGATATAAACGGTAACGGACTCATCGACCGGATCGACCTTTCCTTTGATCGCGCCGCCGCAATAGCCCCTACCCTGGCAGGCAACTTTTCTGTGAAACACGGCGCCACCATATTTCCGGTGACCGGTATTATTCCGGTCGACGAGCGTCACTACCAGCTTCTACTGCAGGAACAGGACACGCCGCTGCTCCAGACCTCATGGATGCCGACGCTCGTCATGGCCCAGGTACCGAAGGTGACCGACGCGACCCTGACCTGTCTTGACGGGTGCGCGCCGGTCATCTACAGGATCATCAAGTATATACGGGTTGCGGGCGACCGCAGCAGGGACACGGTGCTGGTGCTGTTTAGCGAAAAAATACAGAACCAGACAGGCGGGAGGTTTTATATCAGTAATCCGCCAATTGAAACCTTCATCACCTGGTGGGGAGCGGCAGGCGACACGCTCGCCGATTCTTTGCTTGCCGGCATTTCATCCTTTACCAGGATCGCAGCCGACAGTATCATCTATTTTGCCATGAGTAATGCAAAGAATCTCACCTCAGACAATTGGATGAACATTCGCGCCGGCAGCAGATACCTTCGCGACCCGTGCGGCAATTTTCCTGAACCGGTCAACCGGCGGGTACGGGTTGAGGTGGTACCTATTCTCAACATCAATACCTTCCCGAATCCTTCAGGCGTGACCCGGAAACGGATTCCCTCTGATGCAATCCATATAGAAAAGGTACCGGTAAACGGTAAAAGCGAGGTGAAAAAATGGGTGCTTGATGATAAGGCAGGCACGGTGATATCCCTTGTCGGCCTTCTTGTGCCGCCGGTCAGGCCGGACAACAGCAGGGACCCTGTCACTTTGCAGCTAAAAATTTATGACGTTGTGGGCAATTCAGTCACATGGACCACGTACCATGACATATTCAACATGGGCCCGGACCAGAAAGCGCCCTCTGAGATCAATCTGTACTGGAACGGCATCAATAAGAATGGAATGCGGGTCGCACCCGGCGTTTACCGGGCCGTGCTTTACATCGACTACTCGACCGCAAGCAAAATAAAGGACATACGGACGGTCAAAAAAATCGGCATTCGCTGATCATACCCTAGCGGACTCTTCAATCCCTCTCTCCCAAAGGCCCTGTCAACAGTATTGCCCGGCAGGGCCTTTTTAATTACAAAACCTGAAGGATTGGATCTATGTTACCGGTACGCGGACCAAAAATCCTGTTTTTTTGATTAAAAAATCCATTCTCCTGCCCGGATTGCCCTTTTCCAGATCCATTTTCAGAGTTCGCACATGCAGAAAACGCCATTCTAGAGTTAGTTTGGCAGTGCGCAAAAATGCGGGGACCCATTTAAAAACTAGTTTGGGCTGCCGCAGGTTTGCGGGAAGCCATTCTAATTTTAGAATGAGCTGCCGCACGTTTGAGAGGGCCATTCTAATTCTAGTTTCGGTTCCCGCGAGTTTGCGGGAACAAAATCTAGTTTTTTTTTGGACTTTTAAGTTCGGTTAAATGAATTTAAGGCCATTAAATGGGGTTAAGCTGGTTTAATAATAAAAGAAATGAACCATTGTAGAATGAAAATTGAATCTGTCCGGTTACTGAATTCATTTGTGGGATAAAAAATGTTAATACTTTAAATTAATGAACGAGCACCTTTAAAAATTCTGTCGCTACCATTTATAATCTTGCGTGACGATAGGGGTGGTAAAACTGACCC
>JAFGDP010000023.1 GCA_016932075.1 Chitinispirillaceae bacterium
CTGGTTGGCAGGCGCATAGCTGAAGCTGAGGGTGGTCTTCTTCGGGGTTTCGTCCTCATAGAGCACGAACGAGCCGGTCGACGCGGCCGTGCCGCCGTTGGTCGGCCATACCTGCACCGTGATCAGACTCTCGGCACGCTCGCCGATATACTGCAGCGTGTCCATAAGCGGAACGATCGACCCCGCCTTCACAAACACCGGCAGCTTCATCGCCGGCCTGCCGCCCGACGGCGCGCAGTTGTATGAAGCTATCGTGCTGCCGTCATTGTGCTTGGTGCCGTCCCAGTAGTCATACCAGCACCCAAGACCGCCCGGAACGCGCGGGATATATATATTCCTGCGGTTGCCGCTGTTGTTGTCTAACGGGTTGTCTCGGTAGTACGGCGACCAGATCAGCTCCTCGCCAACATACGCCTGGTACAGACGGTCCTGCGAATAGCATGCCGCGTCCTGCTCCCCGCCGTTCTGGCACACCATGGCGCGCGTCACCGGAATGCCCGTCTCGTTCGCTACCATTCCGTAGGAAAACAGGTACGGGATAAACCGGTAGTGCCAGTTGCCCCATTTGCGCATCACATCCTTAAGGTCGTTCGCATAGCTACCGATGCGGCCGCACTCCTCAAAGTTGGTCGCCGTCCCGCCGGCGGCGCCTGCCATGTGGATCGAAACCATCGGCCGCAGCGTGTACCCGATATACCCGAAGTCATACCCTTCCCCAAGGTCCGTGTGGCTGTGCGCATACCCCACCAGCGCCTCCTGAAGCGCTGACGGAAATACCGCATAAATGTAATCGGTGTTCAGGTAGTCGCCCATGTGGTTGCCGGGCCACGCCTGCGAGCTGAGCGCCTGCCAGCCGCGGGATATGTACACCTTGCTCTCGTCCCCGTCGTACGCCTCAAGCCATGTGTCCCACTGCGCTTTGGCGTCCCGCCGTTCATGGAAATTCATCGCGTCGTACCAGGCCCAGTCAAAACCGTGGTCAATCGCGTTCCGGACAACGGAAACCGTCTGCAGAAGGTTGCGCGTACACCCTGCGCTGCAGCAGCCGTAAAAACCCCACCCCGCGCTCATGCCGCCAAAAAGCAATCCATTGTTTTTGTAATACTGGACCAAATTTGGAACCTCGCTGTTCCAGCACCCTGAGTTCGGTACGTTCGGCAAATAACCGAGGTTGGTCCAGTCAAAGTAGTTGTCATGTCTCACCCAGTCCATGTTGAATCGGTTGCTCCTGAACATGTTCACCCAGCCGCGAGAGGTCGCAACCGTCGTGCCTGAGCGGTAGTACATGTCACGCATATAGCCGTAAAATTTCTTGCCAAGCTTGGGTGGACGGCCGGAAACCTGCGTGTACCCGGTCATCGCCTCTTTCCAGTTGCCCTTGAAAAAGAAGTAGCTCGCATACTCCATGGCACCGCCGAAACTGAAATCGTTTGAAGCGTTCATCCAGTACTTCTGGGTGCTGCCCCGCAAATCAAATCCCGTACCCGGTGTCGGGTTTGAAATCGATCCCCACGATGAACCGCCTGGTACCGGCTCGGCAAACAGCAACCACACCCCATATCCGCCTGTTGAGTACATGTAGCATGCGGTCGAGCGCCGCGTGCTGTAGGTCTGGCCCTTATTGTCCAATCGGTGGTATCCGGGACTCCGGCGGAACGCCTCAAAGGCAAGGCCCCAGCCGAAAAAGTGCTCGTCGGTTCCCTGGGTAAAGGTAAACGTGGGGGATCCCGAGGAGGTGCCGTTCGAATTCATGGCTGCAGCATCTCCCACGAGCCGCGAGGTGCCGTCCGTCTCGTAAAAATTCACCCTGAAGGGCGACTTCTGGACCTTGATGACCATGGCCGACGTGGTAATGTTCACCGTGGTGTCGGCGTCAGTCACCGTGAGCGGCGACACCGCAGGCCATGTCCGGTTGACATCAGCCATGCTCAGCACGTCCTTTGAGGAAGCGAACGTGCCGCGCGCATCAAAACTCACGCGTGCGATCGTGGGAGTGCATATATAGATGCGTACCTTCTGGGTACCGCCCGTGTTGAATTCCACCTGGTTGCCATTCTGCGTATGCGAGGAGTAATTGCCGACCACCTCGCCATTCGCGAAAGACCACGCAAGCGCCAGTGAGCATGCAGTCACTACTCCCGCGTTCTTGAAACGGTTTAACCGTATCATAAAACCCTCCCTCCTTTTAAGGAATAATAAAAAATTGTTCCCCTTTTCAATTATTTTGACGATTGTACCTTTCCTTGCCCGCATCCTGTCTGGTTCCGCGAGCAAAATAATTTGTAGAGAATATATATTTCCGTTCCCGTCATGACGCCAGCCTGTTTACTCTGTCCCGGTTATTAAAATCGAATCCGTTGCAACAGGATCAATAAGCACCGTACCGAATCCCGTGTTTTCTAATATTTTGTTCCTGATTTTCACGGTGTCGGTCGTTCCCCACCAGTTGTTGGAAGCATCAACAACACCCGAGTCGTTAGACATCATCCTGAAATCAAAGGTATTGTTCGCATACATATTATTAAAATTGAGAGCGTTCCCGCTACAACAGATTGCGCCGATTATATTATTGATTATAGTGTTGCTGTCAATCAGGCAAGACGTATCCAAACAGACAATCCCGGCATGATGAAACGGTGGAACCGTAGGGTTAGTCCCAAAGCCGTTTCTTACCAACCGATTCTTGGAAATCAGACATCCGGCCGCAGGTCCTGCCACTTTTGACTCGATGAAAATTCCGGTTCCCGCGTTCTCCATTACCAAATTATTCGAGATGGTCCAGGAGCCGCCGTCTTTTTTTATCGCGATAATCGCGGTGGTGGTGCTGTTTTCTATCGTATCCCGGTCAATGAGGCCGCCGCCTTCGGCGATAAGGCTCATGTTGAAAATTCGGTTAGCGGTCAGGACAAGGTCCCTGCCGTGGAACAGCAGATCAGGAATGGTCGCAAAATCCCTGTTATGTTCAACACTGTTGCCGGAAAAAATCCACTTGTCGCACATCACGCTGATATTGGACTGGACGATCCTGCAATCGCTGATACTACCGGTAATGCGCTGCCCTCCCGAGGTCTGGACTCGCACGGTCATATTCTGAAGATGGCACTGGTCAAGGACGAATTCGGCCGGATTGCTGAGATCATCATTAACAATGGAGCCGTTTCTCAGGTCACAATTCTGCATCCGAAGCGAGGAGCCCTCCATGAGTTTGATCATGCCCCACATGAGTGTGGTATCGTTTGCGTTTTCAATAATTTCAACGCGCTGCGCATTCAGGCCGTCCGCTTTCATGCTGCCGTAGATCGAGATCACCACTCCCCCGTTCACCCGGACCGTGGTGCCGGGTTCGATCGTGAGAACGATTCCGGAAGGGATAATCAGGGTCTGAGAGACAAGGTAGGGGCTTCCGTCCTTTCTCAGCGTCATCGAGGCATCGAGCACCCCTGATATTTCCGATACGACAAGCACGCGCTGCGTGTCCGCGGTCACATTGCCGTCGTCGTCCCGCACGCGGCAGACGACCACGGTCTCCCCGCTTGATGTCAGCAGGAGACGCCGGGCGAAAAGCCCTGCGGCGCTGTCCGTCCATGCGGTGTCTCCCTGGAAAAAATCCCAGATATACATGGTGACCGTGCCGAACCGCTGGCGTGCTTCGGCGACAAACGAGACCGGCATTCCTGCCAGCGAAGTCATATCCGGTCCCAGGTCGAACACCGGTGCATCCTGCGCAACCGTGAGCAGGGACTTTTTCGTCGTGCTGCTTCCATAGGCTCCCGTGACCCTGAAAGAGCAGTTGATGATGGTAGAATCCGCCGGCGCGACGAACAGGGTGTCCTTCGAGGTCGCTTTCGTAAAAGTCCCCGAATCGCCGATTTTCCACTCCATGGCCGTGATAGAATCGTCATCGAACAGCGCGATTGACGGAGACAGCGCCACCGTGTCATTGATGCTGACCATGGTGTCATTGAGCGTTATCCGGGGAAGCGCATTCAGCGGATCAAATCGCGGGGTCTCTATGTCCCCGCTTGACCGGTTGATCAGAATCCGCTGCACACCGGTCCGATGAAGGAGCGTGTCGTACACCCAGATCTCTACGGTCCAGAACAGACCGCTCGCCGGAACGTAGATGAATCCCGAATAGCCGGCAACATCGGGACGCCAGTCGAGCTCGTAGATCCTTGGGTTGTCAAACGGTATACTGTCCCCGGTGACACGCGCCTCGATGCGTCCGATGGCCTGATAATTGGAATCAAAAACACCCCACACGTCATGTTCGTTCTTGCTGCGATCAAGGTTCAGCGCGACCTCTCCAATATCGGTTTCGGCCCCGGAGCGCACCTGAATACCATGAATCGACGAGTCAACAAACCGGTCGCTTTTAAACGATACGGTATAGGTGCCTTCCGGCACGCTGGTTATCCTGAAAACTCCCGTACTGTCAGTAAAAGCGGCGAATGAGGTGCCCGGGATATAACAGATGACCCCCTGTACGTTTTCACCCGTCACCCGGATCCTGCCCTTTATGCTGCCCGGCAGCCGCAGCGTATCCCATCCAAGGTCCTTCCAGGATCGTGAATCGGTGAAAAGGATCGTCGAACGGCTCATGTACAGCGTATCGCCGGCGTCAACGAGCTCTCCGACGATGCGATATATCCCTTCGTCAAGCGATGCGAAGCGGTAACGGCCATTGTTATCGGTCCTTGCGGAATCAATTGCTGCGGACGGTTCCGGCGCGGCCCGGGCGGATGGGGAACGCCCGTTGTATACGGGATAGATCCTCACCAGCGCGCTATCGGCCGGTTTTCCGACCCTCCCGTCGATGAGGCCCCCCGTAAGACCGGGATTGCCGACCTCCGAGGTGTTCCCGCCCAGATCAGCGCATTCCATGGGTATGAACCATACCGTTGCCACCGCTGCGATCGCTGCAAGGTTCCGTACTCTGCGCATACCTTCTCCTCGTTATTTCCTTTCAGCATTCGTAATCGGGAAAAAATGGAAATTAAGCTGATAGGCCTGGTCCGCTTCCTGATCGTCCTGCACTAAATTGATTATGCGCGAACGGAAATCCTTTATCTCGTCGCATATTCTCATATAGGTCTGTTCGGAAACGCCAAGGGTCAGGGCGGTGATATTCCGGCGCTCCTTGGGCAGCGTATCGAGAGCATGTTCCACCAGGTGCGCCGCCTCTTTATGGAAATTGAGCGCGGCAAGCGCGACGATCTCATTTCCCGTCGTGATGTTTTTGTTTGTCAAATGATAATATCCGTCGCCTCCCCGTTCAATCATTCCGAGATTACGGAGCAGCTCGACCGACTTCCGCGCCTGTTTGACGGTTATCTGAGGCACGACGCTTTTAGACAGCCATTCATAGTCGTCGGCAAACGGGTACATGTCAATGAGCGACCGGACCGCGCTGTGATACCATGTCGAATAAAAGGCGTACTGGTCTTTTCGTGTCTGCTGGACCACGGCAACATTCCGATCGCGGAATTTCGCGGTATTGAGCTTTTCGCAGAAATAGGTGCGTTCAATCAGATCAATGGCCTGGTTGAAAAATACGAGGTTCTCAAAGTAATCCATTTCGTTTTTTTTGAGGCCGATGGCGTTCGCCACTTTCAGTATGCTCGATTTTGACAGGTTTTTATTTCCATGGATGACCGTATACAGAAATCCCTTGCTTTTAAATCCGGCCCGAAGCGAGAACCCGTAATAGGAAAACGCTGGATTTACCCGCTTCTTGGCTTTGTAATAATCGGCAAGGAAATACCTGAAGTTGGTGTATTCAAAAACATTAGGCATGACCAGCTCTTTTTTTCCTGCGGCCGGTTTGGGCGGCTTGAACGGTACCACGAACAGACACTCCCTAAAATGTATTTTATGCTTTGCTATGATAAATAATACAAAACATTTTCCGAAAATACTAATAAATAATAATAAAAAACGTTTTTTTTGGAGAACGATTATTTGTAATTTCTGAATTGTTTAACGCGAAACCCCCCTATCTTATTCCATAATTTATTAATAATTAAGGCATTGCGATAGCCGACTTTTAATTTGCGGATTGTTTGGAAAAAATTAAAATTTTAATTAATGCATTAATCTGGAGAACGAAATCCATGTCCGCAAATAAACGGTTGAAAAACAGAAGAGGAAGGGTGTCCCGCGTAAAAATTGGCTGCCCTACGCGCTCCCTGGCGCTTTGCCAAGAACGAAGCTAGGCCACGACTTTCTTGGTATCCTGAACCGGGACAATGCCGTACTGTTTGATAAACTCCTCGGTACCTCGATACGCCTCATCGTCAGGTACCTGGCGAGGCGGATGCTTGCAGAAATATGATGACGGCGCATAGAGGACACCGCCCAGCCCGGCATTCAATGCGAGTCTGGCGCATCGGATCGAATCAATTGCCACGCCTGCGGAGTTGGGTGAATCTTCGACCGACAACCGGAGCTCAAGATTCATGGGTACGTCGCCGAAAAGCTTGCCCTCCATCCGTATAAAGCAGATTTTCTGATCATTCTGCCATGGCACATAATCCGACGGTCCTATGTGGATATCTTTATTGGGAAGACGCTTTGCCGCCACCGACTGCACGGCCTCGGTCTTTGATTCCTTTTTCGATTTCAACCGGGACCGGTTCAGCATGTTAAGGAAATCGGTGTTCCCGCCCGTATTGAGCTGATAGGTGCGATCAAGCTTTACGCCCCTTTTTTTGAAGAGGTCGGTCAGCGCGCGGTGGGTAATGGTTGCACCGAGCTGAGCCTTGATATCGTCACCGATAACAGGAACGCCCCGCTCCTTGAACCTCCGCGCCCACGAGGGATTGCTGGCGATGAACACCGGAATGTTGTTTATAAATGCAATCCCCGCCTCCAGAGCCGCTTCGGCATAAAACCTCGTTGCTTCTTCTGAACCGACCGGGAGGTAATTCATGAGAATCTGGGCTTCTGATTCCCGTAGGACGGCAACGACCTCCTCAAACGAAGGTTCCCGCTCGTTCGCGATGACGAACGAACTCTCTTCGTCGTACTCCTTCATGTGATCGGCATACCCGTCAAGAACCTTCCCCATGTGGACGATGACGCCGGTTTTAGGCATTGAGGGACAGATGATTGCGGTACAGTTCGGTTTGGAAAAAATCGCATCGTTGACATCGCGGCCGACTTTCCGTTTGTCGATATCAAACGCGGCGGCTACTTCAATAGCACCGGGAACATACCCGCCGATGTCCCAGTGCATAAGGCCAATGGCATCGTCCGGTGTTTTATTCCGATAGTATTCGATCCCCTGCAGCAGCGAACTGGCACAGTTGCCGATTCCCACAACAGCGATTTTTATCTTTTCCATAATACGAAAAAAACCTCCTTCTGGTACGTCAGTATCCCCGGGCACCACCTCTGTTAACAGGAAAGGGGGGCCGCTCTCCCGCCCTCGATCCTGTGCAGGCGCTTGAAAACTACTCAATGTTGCACTAAAAGTCAATCAATTTGACAAGCACCCCGCAACCGGCGTCAATACGGATACGGGTTATCAAGACGCACTACTCCGCTCTCATTGGCAAACCAGTGGTTGCCGTTTGCGTCACAGTATATCTGGTACACCTGCGCCGCAGGCACGCCGAGTTTTGCCGGATCAGTTATCCACTCATCATCGTTGAACTTGATAAGGCCGGTTTCTGATCCGAACCATTTGCGGCTGTGCGTATCCACCATGATGGACGTTATGCCTGACTGAATCTCCATGTAGACATTCCACTTCTTGCCGTCAAAACTGTTCACATCCTTCTCGCCAACCGCGGCCCATAACACACCGTTGTTCTCGTCATAGGCAAGCGCCTTGGTGTCGTTCCAGCTCATGCCGTTTTTCATGGTATAGGAGGACCATTTGACACCACTGTAAACGCTGATTCCCTTGTCGGTTCCCAGCCACACCGTGCCCCGCTTGCCGGCACAAATGGCCTGGATTTTATTTGACACCAGCCCGTCTTTTTTGGTGTACTTTTTCCACGATCCGTTGCTGTAGACGCTCGCACCCTTGTCGGTTCCCACCCACACCGCGCCATTGGCAGCCACGGCCAGCGCGTTTACCGTATTGTCAGCAAGACCGTTTGCGGAGGTGAATACGGTCACCTGGTCGCCATTCTTGAGTGCCAGGCCCTCGGGACCGCCGAACCATATTCCGTCCTTTCCATCAATGGCAATCGCCGCGATTCCCGCTGCCGGCATGGTGCCGAGTTTTTTAAACCTGACGACATCGCTTCTTTTACCGCGCATGCTGATCAAGGCAACCTCGGATTCTGTCGCACACCAGAGATTCTCACCGGAAACGGCGAACGCCTTTGCCGCGCCATCAACGGAATACACGCGCCACTCGGTCGGCTTGTCGTATACCATTGAATCGGCTTTTACCTCTCCGGACTGGCTGCCCTTGGCCTTTTCCGCCTCTGCCTGTTTCTGCTGTTTCGGCGCTGCAGCAATCGCGAGAGAACATGCGGCAACAATGAGCAACAACCGTCTGATCATAGGGGCCTCCTCTACTGAGTGTGCAAAAAATACGATACGGGGCTCGTATTCTGTTTAACCGAATAAAAATACGAGTGTTTGGAACGCCCATGCAACAGGATCATGTTTTCCGCCCTGCGGATGCAGCGTGAGGAGCAGTCATCGCCCTTCGACTGATCCGTTCGTTTTTCCGTAAAACGATGCAATACGGGTGAGCTTGCTGTAGGTCCAGTAGTTGGCCAGCACTTTCTTGACATAGTTTCTGGTTTCTGAAAAGCCGATGTTTTCTACGAACAAGTCAAGGTCTTCGCTCTGCGTACGAAGATACCACTCCTTTGCATTCAATGGACCGCCATTGTAGCTTGCCACGGCCAGCGCCTCGTTTTCATTGAACTGATCAAGGAGTTTACGGAGGTAATAGGTGCCGAACAGGATATTGCATCCGGGATTATTGAGGGAATCCCTCGTGAAGGGATGATGGAGTTCCCGCGATATCTCCTTTCCGGTCGACGGCATTATCTGCATGAGTCCGATAGCGCCCGCGGGCGACACCACCTGCGCATTGAAAACGCTCTCCTGCCGGATAACGGCCCAGATAAGACAGGGGTCAACATTCCACTGCTGCGCCTGTTTCACCACCATCTCCCTGTAATACACGGGGTACATCAGGCTGTAGACCGCCAAAGGAATACGTGACCGGTTCTCCGGGGGTATGCGCCAGGCAAAACGCCTGCCGGTCTTGGCAGCCTGAGAAATACCATTCACGTTTCGGTAGAAATGGGCGATGCGGAACTGCATGCCAAGGTTGCCGTGATACGTGAGCTCAAACGGCAGCAGAAACATGGACGCCTCCTTTATGGCGCCGATCGCCCCCAGAATAAGGCCCCTGCGCAGGTTCACGCTGTCTTCAGGCTGCACCGGCTTTTCCCGTATTGCTACAGAGTCCAGCCAGGCAAGGGCATACGGTTCGCTGTAGAGTGTGTCCAGATCGACCGAGGCGTTGAGCGTATCGCCGATGAGCCGGAGAAGGTAGCGCGCGCGATGTGCATAGTAGTTATACGGCTCGCTGCGGCCGATTTCGGCAAGCAGTTCTCCCGCTTCTTCCACCCTGCCCTTGCCGAGGAGGCTCTTTGCTTTCCAATAAGCCGCTGCCGGCAGCAGAGAGGAAGAGGGCCCGTTTTTTTCAAAAAGGGAAAAAACATGTATGGCTGAATCATGAATCCCGGCCTGGTAATAGCAGAAGCCGTGGCGAAAACGGGCCTCTTCGGCCCGTTTGTGTCTGGGATAGGTCGTGTGAAGCTTCTGAAAAAAACGGATGGCGGCTTTCAGGCGGCCCCGTTCCTCCTCCATCCATGCGCGCCGCCACAAGAGCTCCGGAATCGACCGGGAACGGGGATACCGGGCAATGAACCGGTCATACCACCAGGCTGATTTTGCAATGCTGTCCAGGCCCCAGTATGCCCGTGCGATAACAAGGGCGAGACCCGGCTCGTATCCGTACGTGCGAATGTACGCCCGCAGCATCGGCACCGCCAGATGGTATTTTTTTTCATAATAGTACATGATGCCCCGTAACCACTGCAACCGCCGGGAGGAAATGGCGGTCTGAAAATCGCCCGTTTTCTGCGCCGACGCCAGAAACGACTCCGCTATGTCTAACAAACGGCGCTCCATTGCAACCCGCGCAAGAAGGAAGTAGGTCGCAGCCCGAAAACAGGTGTCGGGCGGAGACCCATAGTAGATCGCCTTGATGAAGTGCGACTGCGCCCTGCTGTCGAGCGCGGTCAGCGTGGTGGTGATGACGGTATCCAGCTTTGTCCAATCACCGATGTCAACCAATGAGTCAACCTGCACAAACAGCGGGTCCTTTGCCCGGGGCCTTCGTAGCACAAGCCATTCGTTGTATTCGCGGCAGAGCGCCGTATCGGTAATACGCGCCGTGTCCTCACCAATGATGCCATAGGTTTTTTCGAACAGGTTCTTCCGATACCGGTACGGCAGCGGTGTGGCAAGCGCCCGCAGGTAGCAGGAAAAGGCACTGTCGGTAAGGTTCTTCCACCGTACGGCAATATCGCCTACGGCCTCCCAGGCAAACGGGGCAACAACGCTGTCCTCGAGCGCGGCCCTGCGAAACCGCGAAAGCGCCCTGGACGTATCGCCGACGCATGCATACGCAATGCCGAGGTTGAAAAGCCGCACCCCAGCATCGACGCCCTTCCTTTTTTTTCGCAGCGTATCAAGCGCTTCACGGCAGTTGCCGCTTCTCAGACCGCCGGTCCCGTCAGTCGTAAGGGAAAACAGGCTGGAACGGTCCTCTGCGCACGCCGTTGCCATGAGCAGGAGACCGATCCCGAGTGCTGCCTTGTTCCAAAAACCATTACTCATAGGGTTGCGCCGGAGCATCAGGTGGAAAGACGCCAATCATGGGTAGTACCGGTAATTGTATCTTATTTCTAAATTTAAATACAGGTCCCCGCACGGGCAACCGTGATGTGACGGTCCCCCGCTCCCGGGACCTGCAGCGCAGCGGAATGTCCCTCATCATCATGGGCCGTTGCTATCGGAATGTATTTTTCCATCCGTGCGGACAATACCCGACACGCACGCAGGAGTGTCAACCCATGCATGAATACGGCATTGCGCTCGAGATTTCACGGCTGGCCCTCCGGACCGCCGGGAACAGGCGCATTTTGAAAATAAACCTGCGTATCGGCGAGCTGTCCGGCGTTTTTTTTGAGTCGCTTGCCATGTATCTTGAATGTATTTTCAACGAACAACAGAACGCCGCTCCCGCCATATCGGTGGAGCGGGCCGCAGCCCGATTCAAATGTTCCTGCGGCGTCGAGTATGCGCCCGACAAGCTGTTCAGTCCATGCCCCTCATGCGGCGGATTTACCAGGACCGTCATTGACGGCAAGGAGTGCACCATAGAAAGCATCGAGGTGGAGGATGGGTGAGACGATCACCATTGCAAAAAATGTTCATGCGGCCAATGACGTTATTGCCCGGAGGAACCGCGCGCGTTTCGCGAAAACCGCCACCGCCGTCCTGAATATGATTAGTTCTCCCGGATCAGGCAAGACCGCGATCCTCGAACGCATGGCACGGATGCTGGGACCCTCGCTCGCCGTGATCACCGGCGACGTTCAGACCACCCTGGACGCCGACCGCATTACACAGGCCGGCGGCACGGCGCTGCAGATCGAAACCGGCGGCTCCTGCCACCTGAATGCGGCCATGGTGGAAAAGGCGCTGGCGTCCCTGGACCTTGCCGAGAAAAAGCTCCTGGTAATCGAAAATGTCGGCAACCTGGTCTGCCCCTCTACCTATGATCTGGGCGAACAGTGCAAAGTCGCGGTGCTCTCGGTGACCGAGGGCGACGAAAAACCGGTAAAATATCCCGCCCTTTTCACCCGCGCGAGCGCGGTCATTGTCAACAAGATCGACCTGCTCCCCCATGTGACCTTCTCGATTGAACGGGTGAAAACCGACTGCGCCAAGCTCAACAGCGAGGCTGCGGTGTTTCCGCTTTCAGCGAAAACCGGAGAGGGGTTTGCGGCATGGTTGACCTGGTGCGAGTCTGTGGTCCGCGGCTGATTGCCGACGGCGGGAATCACGACTGCGCCCCGGCACGGAACGCTCCTGTTTACGGCAACGATTTTCCCCCATGAAAAATCCGGCGGTTTTTCGCCCCTCACCGGCCGTCCGCGCCTTACCGCCTGCCTGCTGTCTTTTGCAGCATCGCTTTCACCGTTTTCAGCAGATCGCTGGTGCGGTAGGGTTTCGCGATCATGCCCATGAATCCGAATTTTTCAGGATTGGAAAGGACCTCGTTTTCCGCATACCCGCTCGTAACGCAGGCCGCCACGCGGGGGTCGATCTTCCTGAGCTCCTGTATCGCCTTGTGGCCGCCCATGCCGCCCGGCACGGTCAGGTCGAGAATGACCAGATCATACGGCTGCCCTGTTTCAAACGCCCTGCGATACCGTTCGACCGCCCCTTTCCCGTCAGACACGGTGTCCACCGTATACCCGAACGAGCCAAGCATGTGCGTGGCCATTTCCCTGATGCTCGGCTCGTCGTCCATGACAAGAATGCGGCCGCTCCCCCGGAGCGACTTCTCGTCAAGCGCTCCGGCGTCCGAGGAAGGCGCCTTTTGTGAAGCCGGAAGCCAGACGGTGAAAACGGTTCCTTCCCCCGGCGTCGATGCGACGCTGATATTCCCGCCGTGTCGATTGACAATTGAGTAGCCGATGGCCAGGCCCAGTCCCGACCCCTGCTGTTTTGTCGTGAAAAAAGGATCGAATATTTTTTCGATGATCTTATCAGGGATCCCGATCCCCTCATCCGTTACCGTGACAACAACGTAGTGCCCGGCCGGCAGCGGCAGGTTCCCGGTGCCGTCAAGCGACCTGTTTTCCGCGCTGATCGCGATGGTGCCGCCGTCGGGCATGGCCTGCCGCGCATTGATGATGAGGTTGGAAATCACCTGCGAGAGCTGATGCTCGTCGCCCTCCACGGCAGAGAGCCCCTCCTTGATCGCATAGGTGCAACGCACATTTGACCCGGAAAGCGACAGGTTCCCGCACTCCCGCAGAAGTCCGGCCAGCTGGAGCGGCCGTTTCAGGGGCGCGCCGCCCTTTGAAAAGGTCAGGAGCTGGCTGGAAAGGCTTTTTGCCCGCTCGAACGCGACAAACGCCTTTCCAAGGTATCCGACCGCCGGATCGCCGGGCCGCATGGCCTGGCGTGCAAGGTCCATGAAGCCGAATATTCCGGCCAGAAGATTGTTGAAATCGTGCGCAATACCGCCAGCCAGCACCCCGAGCGCGTCGATCTTCTGCTTGCGGGCTAGTTCCTCCTCCATTTTCTTGCGTTGGGAAACGTCCTCGCCCGAGCTGAGCGTGCCCGTAATGGTCCCAGTTTCATCCCTGAGCAGGATATTGTGCCAGGCAATGGTCCGCTCCTCACCTTGATTAGTAAGAATGACGTTTTCATGGTATTCGACCGGCCCGATTTCACCGGCCATCATCCGGTCAAAAACAACGCGCACTTCTCTACGCATCGAAACGGGAACAAAGGTCTCAAACCAGTCCTTCCCGATTATTTCACGCTCGCTGCGGCCGAGAATCCGTTCTCCCTTCTGGTTGATCAGTGTGACCCGGCCCTGCGTATCGAGCGCCACGAACATGACGCCGGCGATGTCGAGGTACCGCTGCGCCCGGTCGCGCTCCGTGCGGAGCGCCTCCTCCGCCCGTTTGCGCTCGCTGATGTCGCGGACAAAGCTCTGGACAAGGCCCTTCCCCTCCCGCGACACGACGCGGGCGCTGACATCGATCGCCAGCAGGCCGCCGTCCTTGCGTACATGGTGCCCTTCAAAGTGGAGCACGCCGGTTTCGAGCTGCGATCGCAAACGTTCCGGAATGAGCTTTTGCTCGTGCGGGCTGTCGATTTTGGTCAGGTGGGCCCCGACGAGCTCATCGCGGGAATATCCGAGCATGCGGCAGAGGTTTTCGTTGCAGTCAAGAATATAGCCCTTAAAATCGTGGAGGAAAAATCCGTCGTTCGAATGCTCGAAAATCGAACGGTACCGCCGCTCGCTTTCCCGCAGCTCCTCTTCCGCCTTTTTTCTCTGCGTGATGTCGTACGCCGTGCCGCGGATGCCGGTGATGGTCCCGCTGTCGTCCCTGATGCTTTTCGCATTGAACACCAGATGGACATCGTGCCCGTCCTTGGCCCGGAGCACGGTCTCATACCCCATGATCGTTCCCGACCGCAGCAGGGGTGAATACTCCTGCTTGTCGCGCCGTGCCTGTTCCTCGGGCTGGAATTCGTTTATTTTACGGCCAAGCATCTCGTCGAGGCGGTAGCCGAACACGGTCTCCCACGCCGGGTTGAGATAGGTGAACCGGCCCTCCGCGTCGCACTGCCAGATCAGGTCCTGGGCCGTCTCCACCAGGTCATGGTAGAGCTCGACCGATTTCTTCAGTTCCTCCTCCATGCGTTTGCGCTCGGTGATGTCCTGCGACAGGCCGAGCACGCCGACAATGGCGCCGGAAGAATCCTTTACCGGTGAAAGCCGTGCGTCGATCCAGCACATGCCGCCCGGAAACGGCTCGAGCTGCTCCGCTGAGAACGGTTTTCCGGTCTGTATGACGCCCTGTACCGCCGCAAGGTGCCGGGCGGCGATGGGAGCGGGGAATATATCGGCAAGGTGCCTTCCGGTGATGCGGTCGGCCTGCATATGGAAGATGCGCTTCGAGGCGGCGTTGACATACCGTACCACGCCTTCGCGGTCGATAAGGTAAATCATTCCCGGTGATGACTCCGCCAGCACGCGGTACTTCTCCTCGCTGGCGAGCAGCTTCGCCTCGACATCTTTTCTTTCCGTGATATCCTGGATGGTGCACAGGATGTTCACCGGTTTTCCCATTTTGTCGCGGAGCAGTATCGCGTCAATGGAAACCCAGATGAAGCTCCGGTTCCGGTGCCTGATCCGCACCTCGGTATTCCGTAAAAAACCCTTTTTATGGAGGTCCGCAATAACGCCTTCGCGCTGCTTCGCGTCCGCATAAAAATCGGAGGTCGGAGCATGGATAAACTCTTCGACCGACGAAAAGCCGCCGATTTCCGCAGCCGCCCGGTTCGCGTGAATAACGCGGCCGTCAAGCGCGGCAATCAGGACGCCGATATTGATGTTTTCGGCAAGGGTCTTGTACTGCTCCTCGCTCCGGACCAGGGCCTCCTGCGCCCGGACCCGCTCGGTTACGTCCCTGAGGGAATGCACGATGGCCCGCAGCGTTCCGTTGCCGTCAAGGACCGGGTCCGCCGACACGTCAAAGGTTCTGCCATTCAATGACAGCTCCATGGTCTCCCGCCGCAGGGTCCGCCGCATCCTTTCCACCGGGCAGCCCGCGATCGGCTTCGCGGTCCCGTGCACCACGTCATAGCAGAGCTTGCCGACGATTGTTTCCCGCGGCTTGTTGAAGAGCGTTGACATCGTGCGGTTGCACCTCAGGATCCTCTGGTCGACGTCAAGGAAGCACAGGGCGTCGAGCGACCCGTCAAAGGTCTGCCGCCACTCCCGTTCCACCCTGACGAGCGCATCCTCCGCACGCTTCCTTTCGGTTATGTCCATGAAGGTGACGACCACGCTGTCGAGGTCGCCCGCGCTCCCTGTCAACGGCTCTGCATTGACCTGCACCCACACGGTATCGCTGCTTTGGGGACGGCGGATGCCGAGAACAAACTCTCTCAATGATTGTTTTGTTCCGACCACCTGGTTGACCGGATACTCGTGCCGGGGCATCGCGGACCCGTCGCTTCGCAGGAATTTCCAGCAGGGATCGTCCGCGCTCCTGCCCCTCAACTGCTCCCGGCTCAAACCGAGCAGGCCGCATGCCGCGGGGTTTGCGCTGACGATCCTCGTGTCCGCCGCATGGACGACCACGCCGGCCTGGACATGGTCAAGGATGGATTCCGGCGATACTGTGGGATTCGGCGTTTCGGCCATGGCACCAGACCTGCAAAGAGAAATGGACTTATTCCGTGCCTGTCGGATCAACAGAGAGAACTATGCGAGGATGCGGCCAGCGGGGCACGGCGTTAGTATGACTTGTTATTAGCCATTATACTATCGAGCCATTACGGGATGCAAAGGGTTTTTTGCCGGAGCAATTTTACATCCTGGCTCACCTATTGTATATTCAGGTCATCCGAATCTGGCCGAAAATAAACCACTTTTAGCAATGAAATTACATGGAGCGTTCTCTATGGTCACCTTAAACGAAAATTTTCTTGTCAATAAAGTCGGCCAAAAGGTCGGTGTCTTTCTTAAAATGAAAACCTATCGCAAGTTGCTGGAAGACCTCGAGGAACTAGAGGACATCCGTGCTTATGACGAGGCTAAGGCCTCGGGTGATACGGCGATTCCATTTGAAAAGGCCGTTCATAAGATCGAACGGAGCGGCCGCAAATGCGTTACCAGGTGAGTATTTTAAGGCGCGCTTTAAAATCCCTTGAAAAAATCGGCACTCCTGATTACGAGCGGATAAAATCCGCAGTGTTTTCCCTTAGCGAGAATCCCGTCCTCCTGGATGTAAAAAGCTTTCAGGCAGGGATGCGTGGCGAATACGCAGTGGAAGCTATCGTGTCATTTATGAAATAATCGACCGTCAGCTTATTGTCCTTGTAATAGATATCGGCTACAGAAAAGATATTTACCGATAAAACCATCGCAAAAAGAAAGGATCTATTCATGTCAGGCAAAAACGTTGGTCTGTTCGGCCCGCCCGGCGCCGGCAAAGGAACCCAGGCGGCCAAACTCAAGGATTTTTTAGCGGTCCCCCATATCTCCACCGGCGACATGTTCCGGTACCACATCAAGAACAACACCGACCTCGGCAAGACCGCACAGTCGTACTCGGACAAGGGCAGGCTCGTGCCGGACGAAGTGACCATCGCCATGGTCAGGGAACGCCTGGACAGGGATGATGTCAAAGCCGGATTTCTTCTCGACGGCTTTCCCCGCAGCGTTCCGCAGGCCGAGGCGCTCGACACGATCCTCGCCGATCTCGGCATGGGTCTGGACCACGTGGTGAACATCAGCATATCCGACGAGGAGATCAGAAACCGGCTTTCAAAGCGGGCGCGGATCGAAGGTCGCGCCGACGATGCGGACCCGAAGGTCATTGGGAACAGGATCGACACCTACAAATCGCAGAGCGAGCCCTGCCTTGCCTACTACCGTCCAAAGGGCCTGGTCCGGGACATTGACGGCATCGGGACCATCGACGAGGTGTTCGAGCGGATACGGAAGACGGTTGAGACGCGGACAGGCCGCTGATACGCACGGCAGGAGCCGCTCATCACGCCTTGAGCAGTTTTTTTACGGTCTCAGTCAATTTCTTCGGATCGAACGGTTTTTGAAGGGTCGCGTCGGCCGTGAAATAGTCGGCCATCTTGAGAAAGCTGAGCGACCGTTCCACGCCGGAAATCGCAATGATCGGCACATGCGGGTTCTCCTTTCGCATGAGCACGATCGCGTCGATCCCGTCGATCAGCGGCATGGAGATGTCGGTAATCACCAGGTCGAACCCGTCCTGCCTGAAACGGGCGACCCCCTCCTTGCCGTTCTTGCACGTCGTGACCCTGTATCCTTCCTTCTCAAGCGCCACCTTGAGAAGCCCGCGCGTGACCCCGTCGTCATCCATTGCCAGAATTCTCTTTTTTTCGATAATGCTCATAAGGTCCCCTTACTGTCCGGTCAGCGCCGTTATATATGATCCGCGATACATTATACCATTGCCGGAACCGTAAATACTCATTTTTTTACGCTGCCATCATTGTCCGTTTCCTTTTTTTATCGTTTCCTTATTCATCTTGAAAATCACCCGCGCTCCCGGCTCCTCGTTGCCGATCCTTCTGCCAAGAACCGAAAGCGCGCTGGCGATCTTCATGGTTCTGGCAACAAGGACATCTTCAGCGCTGTTTTTCGCGGCCACCGCCCCGGCGGTCACGCCCTGATACTCTTTGTCCCGGTCCTGGATCTCGGTGATCGAAGCGTCCAGCTCGCTTGCGCCTGTTGCAAACGCGGGAACAGTACTGGTGATCGTCTCGTTTTCATGCAAGACGCCGGCGACTCCTTTGTACATGGACAGCTTGTTCTCTTCGCCTTTGTTCATAAGGCTCCTTTCTCGTTAGGGCGACCGACCGAGAAGGGGTCGCCCGGTTTTTTATTATTTCCGGTCTGTCCTGGCCGGATTTGTTCAGCTTAAAAGCCTATTGTGCTGATTTTATTGTCGATACGTTAAAATGAAATCTGTTTTCGTCCACTTGAAATCCCCATTCGTTCACTTGAAATCCGTTTTCGTCCACTTGAAACCGTCATTCGTTCACCTGAAATCTCCATTCGTCCACCTGAAATCGGCAATAGTCGAGGTGAAATCCTCATTCGTCCGCTTAAATTCGGCATTCGTCCACTTAAAACCGGCATTCGTTCACATGAAATCTGCTTTCGTTGATGGTGGTCGACCCCTTCGGTCGGTCGCCCCAACCTGTGGGCTGCCCCTACTTTCATCTTTTCTACATTTCAACTATTCAACCGCTTTGGCTCTTTTACCAGGCAGTCGTATTTTTGCGACCCGTCGCAATCGATTCGCATTTCTGCGACTACTCAATTCCCTGCATTCGCCCGTTTTTCCGTGTTTTCAAAGAGCAGTCCATTTTATGGGGATAGTATAATGCATATGGCGTGCCAGATACAAAGATCACCCGGACCGAGCGCTCTTGGATCGCAACGGTTCTGTAAAAAGAAAACAAAGGAGCCAATCGTGCCTTGCCTTTTAACGTGAATGTGACGATCCTCTGTCTCGTGACAGCATTCATGAATCCGCGCGCGTATCGTCACCGATGCTTACCGCCTCTGCCTGCTTGTATATTCCAGCCCTATAGCTCATGGAACTCAACCTGTTTCTTCGCGACATTGTGGTGGTGTTCGGCGCGGCCCTGGTGGTGTCGACCATTTGCCGGCTGATCAAGGTGCCTTCGATCGTGGGGCTGCTTTTGACCGGCTGCATTGTCGGCCCGTACGGCGCGGGCCTGATCCACCAACCCGTGCACGTGGAGACGATCGCGGAGCTCGGCGTGGTGTTTCTCCTGTTCGAGATCGGGCTCGAGGTCTCGGTGCGGCGGCTGCGCTCGATCGGGCGGTTCTTTTTCGCCGGCGGACTGATGCAGGCCTCCAGCACGATCCTCATGACCTTTGGCGTGGCGCTGCTCTTCGGGCTGCGACCCCTGCAGGCGCTTTTCCTGGGGCTCGTGCTGGCGCTTTCGAGCACCGCGATCGTGCTGCGGCTCTACAACGAATCAAGAGAGATTGACGCGCCGCACGGCGGCATTGCGCTGGGCATCCTGCTGTTCCAGGACATTCTCATCGTGCCGTTCATGCTCGTGGCGCCCCTGCTCGGCGGCGCACACGACTCCTCGATGTCGCAGGTACTGGTGCGGTTTCTGGCCGGCTGCGCGATCATGACCGCGACGTTCGCGGTGAGCAGGTTCATCATACCACGGGTCCTGCATTTCATCGCCGGCACCAGGGCGCGCGAGCTTCTGGTCATCGGGTCCCTGTTCCTCTGCCTTGGAATGGCGCTCGTAACGCAGTGGCTCGGGTTTTCGCTCGCGCTCGGCGCTTTTCTGGCTGGCGTGCTCATCTCCGAGTCGGACTACCGGCACCAGGTGATCGCCGACACCACGCCGTTTCGCGACGTGTTCACGAGCATGTTCTTCATCTCCATCGGCATGCTGCTCAAGCTCGACTTTCTTGTGGAGAATCCCGCGATCATCCTTCTGTCCGTGGCCCTGATTTTCGCGCTCAAGGGCGCGGCCCTGTTTTCCACGGTCAAGTTCCTGGTATTTCCATCGCCGGTGGCGCTCACGGTGGCCATGGGACTGAGCCAGATCGGCGAGTTCTCGTTTGTGCTGCTGCAGCAGGCCAAGGCCTACAGCGTGGTGGACGAGTGGACCTACCAGCTCGTCATCTCCTCCTCGATCGCCACCATGCTTCTGACCCCGCTTCTGATCCGGGCGGCGCCGATGGTGGCGCGCAGGGCGGGCCGCGGCAACAAGCCTTCTGGTGCGGAAACCCCTTTCGGCGTTCTGTCTGGCCATGTGATCATCATCGGGTACGGCCTTGCCGGCAGGCACCTGGCGCGCGTGCTGAAAGTCTCCGGCGTCCCGTACGTCATCGTGGAGCTCAACGGCGCCACGGTCAGGGAGGCGAAAAAACAGGGCGAGCCGATCCTGTACGGCGACGCGTCGCGGTCCTCGATCCTTGACCAGTGCAACGTCTCCGCGGCGCGGTTCATCGTGTTCGTCATCTCCGACACCGGCGCCATGCAGCGAGGCGCGCGCCTGGCGCGCCAGATGAACCCCTCGATCTTCATCATCGCGCGGGCGCGCGCGCAGGCAGACATCTCCGAACTGCGCCGCTGCGGGGCCGACGAGGCGGTCTCCGCGGAATTCGAGACCTCCATAGAGATCCTCACCAACCTGCTCTCGCGGCTCGGGGTGCCGGGAAACATCATCCGGAGCCAGACCCGTCTGTTGCGGCACGACGACTACACCATGCTGCGCAGCCCTTCGGGCGGCACCGGCATAACCGAGGAGCTCCATCGCGTACTCAGCATGGGGACCACCGAGACCTTCCTGGTGACCGCCGCCATGCACGCGGCAGGGAAGAGCATCATGGACCTTGATTTGAGGAAACGCACCGGCGCCACGATCATCGCGCTCGTGCGCAATGACAAGCCAACGACCAATCCCGGAGCGTCGACCGTGATCGAGGCCGGAGACGTGCTCGTTCTTGTGGGGAGCCACGCCCAGATCGACGCCGCGTTCGCGCTTCTTGAAAAGGGAGAAAGTCCGGTGACGGGAGCGAAACGCCCGGCGTGAGACCGGGAACTTTACCTGCCGGCTGAGCGGGCCAGACCGGAGAACCGCTGCCAGGGCACGGCGGCCATCTGCTCGCTCGTGCAGCGCCATTTCCAGTTCCCGAACGTCTGGCCCGGATCGTTCATGCGCGATTCCATGCCCAGGCACAGAAGATCCTGGAGCGGCACCACTGCCAGGGCAGCTTTTGACTGCATGAGCCTTTCAATAAGCGCCCATGCCACCTCTTCTGAACCACCGTCACGGCCAAGGTATCGAAACAGACGTTCCCGTTCATCAGGCCGCGCACCGTGTTCCAGCCACGCGCAGAGCGGCATGTTGTCGTGCGTGCCGGTGTAGGCCACGCAGTTCTCCCCATAGGTATGCGGGAGATAGGGGTGGTCGGGATGGTCCTCGCCGAACGCGAATTGGAGCACCTTCATGCCGGGAAATTGATAAAGATCCATGATCGCCCTGACATCAGGCGTGATGGTGCCGAGGTCCTCGGCGATCACGGGAAACGGGCGCAGCCGTTCGGTCATGGCATCGAAAAACGGCCGGGTGGGCACGTCCTGCCACGAGCCGTTCATCGCGGTGGTCTCGCCCGCCGGCACTTCCCAGTACTGCACCAGGCCCCGGAAATGGTCGATGCGTACGATGTCGAAGCGGTCAAACGTCGCCCTGAACCGCTGCTCCCACCACGTAAAGCCGTGGCGCCGCATCTCATCCCAGTCATACACCGGATTGTTCCAGAGCTGTCCGGTCGCGCTGAAATAGTCGGGCGGCACGCCGGAGACGCCGGTTGGGTGTTTTTTGCGGTCGATTTTGAACAGGTGCGGGCTGGTCCAGACATCAGCGCTCTCAAGGCTTACATAAATGGGAAGGTCGCCGATGATCGTGATGTTCTTCTGCGCGCAGTAGCGTTTGAGCCTGAACCACTGGGAAAAAAACAGCCACTGCTCGAACCGGCTGCGCTCCATCTCGCCATCGAACCGGCGTGACGCGGCGAGCACATCATCGATTGACCGGTCGCGCAGGGGCGGTGGCCATGCCGACCACGGCACCTCGTGCAGCGACCGCTTGAGGGACAGAAACAGGCAGAAATCATCGAGCCACCACTCCTGCTCGCTGTGAAACCGTTCGAACGGTCTGCCCCGCCTCGGCGTGCGGCGCTTCTCAAACGCCTTGTCAAGAAGCAGCGTCTTGTACGCGCGGACGGCCGGATAGTCAACCTCGCCCGCCGGGCCTTCGGGCAGGACGCTGACATCGCTTTTGTCCAGAAAACCGTCCTTGACAAGCAGGTCGGGACTGACGAGCAGCGGGTTCCCGGCAAACGCCGACGCGCTGAAATAGGGGGAGTCGCCGTTTTCAGGGTTGGTCGGGTTCAGCGGGAGCATCTGCCAAAAGCCTACGCCGGCAGCGGCAAGCGCGTCCGCGAACCGGTACGCTTCCGGGCCGAGGTCGCCGATCCCGTAGGGGGACGGCAGCGACGAAAGGTGCATGAGCACGCCGGCGCCGCGACGCATTACGCGCTCCTTCCGGCACAACAGCGTATCACCGAACCATCATGAATCATCACGTCCCCGCACCACCTGCGTTTTTCGACACCATTATTGTATTTTTATTGCTGCGGCAGAAAGCGCCCATAAAATATATCATACGCGCGGCGTTTGATTTTCTTCTCATGCGGGCTGTTTATATGATCACGACATTGATAAAGAAAAATCATGCGGCCGGGTTTTCCTGCGCCAGTATCGGCGTGCTCCTGATCGGGGCGGCAGATTACTATAGCGGCTGGGAATTGGGATTTTTCGTTTTTTATTTTATTCCAATCGCCTTTGCCGCATGGTATATCGGCAGAAAAAGCGGAATTGTCCTGGCTGTTTTTGCCGGCCTCACGTGGATCATTGCGGATTTTTTTCTGACCAACCACTATTCATCACCTTTTTTCGCCTTCTGGAACAGTTTTATACGGCTCATTTCCTTTGTGCTGCTCGCGCTGCTCCTGACGCGAATCAGGCACCTGCTGGTCCATGAAAAACAGATCTCCAGAGACCTGCAGTTCTCGCTTGACCATATCAAACGGCTCAAGGGAATGCTCCCGATATGCGCTTCATGCAAGAAGGTCCGTAATGACAAAGGCTACTGGGAACAGATCGAAAAATACCTGTGCGAACACTCGGAAGCGGAATTCACGCACGGCCTCTGCCCGGAGTGCACCAGGAAGCTGTATCCGGAATTGTCGGAAAGGATGGAGCAGAGCAGGAACGGCTGATCGAAAACGCTGCCAAGCACACCGCTGCCCTACGAACCCATCTCCAGATACAGCTTCAGCGCATCGACCGACACGCTTATGCCGGAGAACCCATGGAACGCGCGGACGGCAATATCGTCGACCGCGTTGTCCATGAGGTAAAACCGCAGCAGGAGCCGGCGTTCTTCCAGCGAATCGGGCAGCAGGCGCGGTGTAGTAACGGTATCGCTGTAAGTGGCAAAGAGATGTGTGGCCGCGCAGGAGAACCAGTAGTCGGCCCACGGGCGCAGCGGGGCGATCTGTTTCTCCTGCACTTTTACGCCCCGGTACAGGGCGGTATGTGCTGCTGTGTGACAGGAGTGTATGATGCGCGACAGGTCGCGCATCGCGCTCCGCTTGATGCGCCGCTCGCTCAATGCCAGGTCCTGGCGCCCCTCGAGATCCTTGATAAAGCAGTCGTTACCGGCCATGAGCAGGTGTTCAAGGCGGTAGTCCCCATGAATGCGTATTTTTACTATTGAGAACGCCTGCCTGAGCATGATCTGATAGGTGTTGATGATCGCGCTCTCATTACCCGCCAGCCACTCGGCCGCCTCCCGGTCAATGCCGGACAGTTTCGGCAGTTCATGCCGGACCCGAGCGACCGTATGTCTGGTCCGGCTTCTGACGGACTGATAGAGTGAACGCTGATAATACGAGGTAAACGGCTCCGGGCTGAATTCGCTGCGGTCGGTTTCGCCGGCAAGCGCGTCATGAAACTCCGCGGTCCGCCTGCCGATGAGGCTCACCACGGGTGCGAACATGCCGAGCGTCCGTTCCGCTTCCGCCGCGACCGCCCCATCGACCGAGCCGGCCATCGGCAGCTGTGCGGGCAGAACAGCTGCGGTTTCCGGAGGAAGGGACAGCAGATGCTCCAGGTATTTGACTGCGGCATCGACCGCCACGCTCCATGCGGTCCCGGTATTGGGAATGTACACCGACAGCATGCCGATCGTCATGGTGCCGCCCTCCCGCACACGCAGCATGAGCGATCCCAGGTACTGGGGTGCGTTGGCAAACGAGCCGACAAGGTGGCTCAGGATTTCGACTTCGGGATTGGTCCCCACCTCGAGCCTGCGGTAAAGTTTGAGGTGGAGCGAATCGTTCCAGTCAAACGAGGTATTGTACCGTTCGGCGCGGATCATACGGATGACACCGTCGAACTGGTCGGGGAAGGACCAGCGGCCATTGTTGACTCCCGCGCAGAAGAGCGGGCTGCGCCGGTTGCGCAGCACTCTCCGCCTCGCGACCACGTCAAACAGGAGGGCGATGAGCGCGGTATCGTTCGAGCAGTCGTACAGTATGCCATCGGTTGCACCGCCGGCCACGCGGGCGATCACACGGTTCGTATTCGGACCGATCACCGCGTTCACGTGCTCCTTGCCGGCCAGCGAAACCGGCAGGAGTATGGCATCCATGGCGCCGCTGCCGTACCGTATGTGCAGCAGCAGGAGCGCTGCGCGAAAAGGCTCCTTTTCAACCATGACGTGCCCGCCGATACGAACTTCACTGATGGGCAGAGGACGGCAGCCGCAGGTCTTCCGCCGTTGGAGATAGGCGGGAAGCACCGCCTCTACGGTTAATTTCCGGGGCCCCTGGAAGAGCTGCGACCAGTCTTCCTTGAGACGTATGAGCGGCGCTTCGGTCCCTTCGTCAAGCCTGAGCTGCTCGCGCGGTTTATGGAGCCGCAGCCAGTAGTAGTCGTGAAAACCCATGGTAAGCTCGTACGGCCCCTCGCCGATTGAAGGAAAGCGGTTCCCGCTGAACACGTCCCGGGGTTCATGGCCCGCGAATCGGTTCAGGCCGAGCCGGACCGACTGGCAGAACCGTGAAAGGTTGATCACGACGAGAATAATCTCATCACCGTAGGTGCGCGTAAACGCGAACACGCTCGCGTTGTCGGAGACCACCTGTTCGAAATCGCCGCGGGAAAACGCGGGATGGTTTTTCCGCATGGTAATGACCCGTTTCATCCACCAGAGGAGCGAGGAGAGGTTCTGTTCCTCGTTCTCGACATTGACGGTTTCGTAATGGTATTCCGGATCGATGATAATCGGCAGATAGAGCCGCTGGGGATTGGCCCTGGAAAATCCGGCGTTGCGTTCCGCCGACCACTGCATCGGCGTGCGGACGCCGTTGCGGTCGCCGAGGTAATGGTTGTCGCCCATCCCGATCTCGTCGCCGTAATAGATGATCGGCGTGCCGCGCATGGAAAAGAGCAGGATGTTCAGGAGCTCGATGCGACGGCGGCTGTTATTGACAAGTGGCGCAAGCCGGCGGCGGATGCCAAGGTTGATGCGGGCGGAAGGATCGTTGGCAAAGTGACGGTACATGTAGTCCCGCTCTTCGTCCGTCACCATCTCGAGCGTCAGCTCATCATGGTTGCGAAGGAAAATCGCCCACTGGGCGCTCTCGGGAAGGCGGGGCGTCTGTTCCAGAATATCGGTAATCGGGAACCAGTCTTCTTTCTGCAGCGCGATATAGATACGGGGCATGAGCGGAAAGTTGAACGCCATATGGCAGATGTCGCCGTTCCCCAGATACGCTGCGGCGTCCTCGGGCCACTGATTGGCCTCGGCCAGGAGCATGCGGTTGGGGAAGTGCTGGTCCACATGCCGCCGGAGGTTGCGCAGGAATTCATACGTCCTGGGAAGATTTTCACATGAGGTGCCCTCTTCCTCGTACAGGTACGGGACCGCGTCAAGCCGCAGGCCGTCGATCCCCATATCGAGCCAGAAATCTATGACCCTGATCAGCTCCCGGTGCACCTGCGGATTTTCAAAATTGAGGTCGGGCTGGTGCGCATAGAACCGGTGCCAGTAATAGGCGCGCGCCTCAGGATCCCATGTCCAGTTCGAGGTTTCAAAATCCTTGAATATGACGCGCGCATTCCGATACCGGTCAGGCGAATCGCTCCAGACATAGTAGTCCCGCCATTTTGAAGAGGGCGGAGCGCTCCGGGCCCTCCTGAACCATGCATGCTGGTTGGAAGTATGGTTGAGGACCAGCTCGGTAATAACGCGAATGCCCCGGTCGTGCGCCACGCGAAGGAAGTTCTTGAAATCCTTGAGGGTGCCGTATGCCGGATGGACATCCATATAGTCGGCAATATCGTATCCGTCGTCTTTGAGCGGAGAGGGATAGAACGGCAGCAGCCAGATCGCCGTGACGCCGAGCGTTTCAAGGTAGCCGAGCTTTTCGGCAAGACCGGTAAAGTCACCGATACCGTCGCCCGAGGAGTCAAAAAACGACTTGACGTGAACCTGATAGATTACCGCGTCTTTATACCACAGTGGATCGTCGCTTACCATGGTTGCTGCTCCACCACTATTCTGGTCGTATGGTTAAACGGAACGGTATGATTATCTTCGGGAAACCGTGCTTCACGGCTCGAAAAATAACTTGCCCCACGATAGAAAACCGATACTTTCTTACCCCGTTTCCTGTTTATCGGGGGATGGCCTGAGGGAAACGAGAAGCTCTTCGTAGGGAATGTTCACGTGCCGTTGGCGGTCAAAAGCAGGACGGTCTTTAAGATGACCAAGGAGCGAATGGAGGTGGAGACTTTCAACGGCCCATTCGATTGAGTCAACCAAGCCGGTCTCCAGCAGCCGCTCAGCCGGCGGGGAGGCGGCGGCCGGAACAAAAACGAGATACCTGATTATCCATGTCCGGTCGTCAACCAGAAAACCCTTGACCGACCCCCCCTTGCCGTCATCCTGGCAGAGCGTATAGCGGGAGACGATCCTGCTCGAACGCAGGTGGCGGTTCCACCGGTTGCTGATCTCCAGTTCATTGCCATAGGCCGGAGGAACAAACGGCAATACCATGCCCAGACCGCCGGTGGTACTGAACGACTGCACCATCGTATACAGCGCTTCGGCGCGCTCCTTTTCCTGCATATAGACTGGCTTGTCAAGCCCGCTGCTCGGGCAATCCGCGATCTCCTGTTTTGTCAGCTGAACGTTCAGGCTCACCCCGTCGAATTCCGCAAGCGCTAGCGGGGAAATCAGAACCCGTTTCGTTGTGAACCAGCTTCCGAGCTCGACCACCAGGTACCGGATATGCCAGGAACGGTCGTCGAAATAGAGGTCAAAAAGCTTTCCCAGTTCCCCATCAACGGCACGAATGGATTTTTGATATAATTCGTCGCAGGTACGTATCATGGTAATCACCACGCATGGTCTGGCGGGGCCAGCAGCCAGCACACACACACACCCTTCTGGAAAGCCCCAGAAAAGAGCATCCGGGCTGCACCGTGCAATTCAGTTACGCTCTTTTAAAAAACGGTGGCAACGAATTCGCACCGTCGGTTCTGTTCATGGCACATTTCGTCCGTGCACCCCATGGCAGCCAGCCGTTCCTTTCCATACGAGGTGGTCGACAACCGGCTGTCCGAGACCCCATAGGCAACGAGCCACTGCTTTGCCGCTTGCGCGCGCTTTTCACCGAGCCCCATGTTATAGTCAGCCGATCCCCGCTCATCGCAGTGTCCCTCGATCGTTATCACAATACTCTGGCGTTCAAGCAGCAGCCTGCCGATGATCGTCAGCCGGTCAATCGCATCCGGCCGCAGATCCGCCCTGTCAAAATCGAAATAGATGTTTTTCAGCGCCTCTCGAATAAGGCCGGCAATGATGGCACTCGAATCGACGGGCGGTTCAACAACCGGTTCGGGAATGGGCTCGGGTTCAGGCTGTTCAACCGGTACGGTCGCCACCTGGGTCGTCTTCTTCTGGCACCCCCCGAAGGCACCGAATAATCCAATAAAAACGGCCAGCGTCACCGTGCAAGCGCAAAATGGTTTTTTCATCATGGGAACTCCTCCGTGTTAAAAATGGTCACTCTGGTACGGATGGCCGCGGGGCGGCCGTCCGGTTAAAGGCGGCGGCCGCCTTACGCAGCTTTCTATCATGCATCAAATAAAGCGGAAGCGAAGCAAGCACCACGCCGGCGCCTGCGGCACCGATCTGCCAGTGATGGCGCACATTTGACAGGCCGGCATACAGTGCCTGAACCAGAGAAATGCCGACAAGCGACAGCCCTGCAGTCATCGTTATCCGGGAAGCCAGGTACATCGGCCTGCTCTTCTTCAATGCTGCAGACGCTTCGGGCGACCAGACCAGAAGGAATCGAAAATCTTCGTATGATTGGAGCCTCTCTCCATTGTATTCAAACGAGGTTTTCCACCATCCCGGCAGAATCGTAATGGTATCGCTCGCCGATCCACAAGCGAACATCCAGGCGAATATACCAAGTACCACGGCCTTTTGTGTCATTGCGTCTTCCCCGTGTCTCGCTGCCCGCCTCCCACCGTTCCGGAAACCTCCCCCGGCCGCTCCGTTTCACGGTACAAGAGGGTGGTTGCCGTTTCGTGGGCAGCAGCATGTTCAGGACAGACCGGAATAGTGAGGTCCGGTACGCACCTTCAGCCACCCGCTCTTTCTGACTGCCGAAAAACGCCGGATCGTCCAGCCGTATCCGGGCCCCGCGATCCTGTCTTTCCGGCAATTATTTTTTAGGTGGCGCCTTTTTCTTTTCCGCCGCGGGCTTTCCTTGCTTAACGTTCTTCGCCTCCTCACCCGTTTTTATTTCAATCTCTTTCTGCAGGTTGAGCTTGGCATCATACTTTAACAGACGGTCGCCAACCAGGACAAACACCCCGCCGTCACTTGACGGTGCAATCATTTTCTTCACATCCAAACACCCCTCCCCCTGATCGCCCGGCACGGCTTTTTCATCCATCTTTTCCACGGGAGCCGCCTTGGCTTTTACCGGGGCTGCCGCAACCTGGGCGACAGGCTTTTCCGCCGCGAACAGGCTTGCGGTAAACACTAACGCACACGCACACGCTGCTATTGTATTATATGCTTTCATTGGGTCTCCTTTTTGACAAGGTTTTCGGCTTCTCTGACGGCCCCCCTTCTCGAACCACTTCTGTTCTTTGTTGCTCTGTCAACACCTCCTTTCCACTCTTTTCCGGGGATGGCGATGAAGGCACTCCCGCGCCCCGCACTGCCTCCCGGTGGTACTCGATAATGAATTTAACGACAACCTCTACAACGCATGGTTATACTACGCAAGCGTTATGCCATATTTCCACTTGCGAATTTGACTGGTACCCTATCGTGGAATCAAAGGAATTGTCAACAGAAGGGGAGTTGGAGCCGAACGGAACCGGCAACAGACCGGGACAAAAGTCCCTTGCTGCGACATTTGTCTATAGCACACCACCACCGCTTATCCGCTTAAAAGGGCCTTCCCAGAATCATTCCTCCCCGGCCTCATTTCTGGAACGGACAAGCCGTTTGTTAAGCGCGGAACGAGTTAATCCGAGAAAACGTGCGGCCATGGTCTGATTGTCGTTGGAGCGCCTGAGCGCTTCATCGATGAGCATCAGCTCCGCTTCCTTGAGGGTGGGAAGCGTGGCCCAGCGCGAGAGATTCTCTTTAGAAAAGTCGGCCGTCTGGACCGGCTCAACGAGGGTCGTCCTGCCGGTTTTCAACCGATCGATAAAACATGATTCGTCAAGAATGGCGGCGGAACAGACGCTTACCGCGTCGATCACCATATTGCGCAGTTCGCGCACATTCCCGGGAAAGGGGTACTGCGCAAACCGCGCATAGAGCGAATCCGGAACCTCGGGCGCAGGCTTTTTCAGCTGCTGCGCCGCCTCCTCTACAAACGTATCGACGAGGAGCGGTAGATCATCCCTCCGTTCGCGCAGTGGCGGCAGTTTTATTATATGCGCTTCGAGCCGGTAATAGAGGTCGGTCCTAAAGTGGCCCTCTTTCTGCCGCGCAGCGAGGTCCCGGTTGGTCGCCACGACAAATCGGGCGTCCGTTGATCGTTGCGTATCAGATCCGATCGGATAGTAGGTGCGGTCTTCGAAAAGGCGCAGCAGCTTCATCTGCGACTCCACGGCAAGGTCACCGATTTCATCCAGGAAAAGGGTCCCGCCCGCCGCTTTTGCGGCCAGGCCTTCCCGCCGGATCTCGGCGCCGGTAAAGGCCCCGCGTTCATGGCCGAAAAGCGCATCGCAGAACAGGGTGTCATTGAGGCCTGATGCATTTACGGAGACAAAATCCCCCTTCCTTCCGCTCGCCCGGTGTATTGCCTCTGCCACGAGGGCCTTTCCGGTCCCCGTCTCCCCTTGTACGAGTACGGGCATCCAGGTCTGGGCGATCGCCTCAATATACTGGAATATGGCGATCATGGTGCGGTCGCGCGTCACAATCGGTTCAAAAACCTCGGGACGTTCCAGCTGGTTGTGAAGGAGATGGTCGCGAAGACGGAGGTTTTCCGTCTGAAGCTCGACGATATCAATCGCCCGTCTGACGGAAGTAACGAGGCGATCCTTTTCAACCGGTTTGATGAGATAATCAAAGGCACCCTGACGCATGCAATTAACCGCGGTTTCAACGTCGGTCACCGCGGTCATCATGATCACCTGCGTTCGCGGAGAGGCTTTGCGTATTCGGGGTAAAAGATCGGCCCCGGAACAATTGGGCATCAGGATATCGAGCATGACCGCCCCGAAATGGCGGTTTGTCACCAGGTCGACCACCTCCCTGCTGTCCGAGCACGCGGTGACATCGAACCCCGCGACCCGCAACGTAATCGCAACGCTCTGCAGGAACTGTATCTCGTCGTCAACGATAAGTACCGGATACGATGATGCCCGGGCCATACGCGGCTCCTCCTTCTATCCGTGTCAGGCGACCGGCAGCATGATCGTCGCGGTCGTACCCCTGCCGACCGTCGAATCGATCTTCAGTTCGCCGCCATGATCCTTTATGATCGAGTAGGCGATTGCCAGTCCGAGCCCGGTGCCGCCGGATTCCCGATTTGTGGTAAAGAAGGGATCAAAAATGTTTTTCATGTTTTCAGGAGTAATACCGGCGCCCCGGTCGTTAATCGCGATGGCTACCTTGTGTGACTCCGGCTGATGGGTGACCGTTATGACAATCGGCTTCTCCGCGTCATCGGTTGCCTGACAGGCGTTGGCGATCAGATTGATGACCACTTGTTCCAACCGCTGAAAGTTTCCGCGCACAAAAGGAATCGCGCCACGGATATCGACGGTAAAATGGTTGGTCGCTTTCTTTATCAGATTGCTGGCGATCAGCTGGGCCGCTTCGATCGTCTTTGCCACGTCGATCGTTTCCCCGAAATCACCGGTGTCCTGACGGGCGAAATCCTTCAGGGAATCGACAATGTGCTTGATCCGGCGCGCCCCGTCGGTGATGCCCTGCATGAGAAAACCGACATCCGGTTTCATTTCGGCGTACGGAATACCGGCAAGCGAGTAATCCGGATGGTCCCGGACATAGCGATCAAGCACCGGTTCTACTTCTTTCCATATCTGGGAAAAATTCTGGCTGTTGAGAATAATAAAATTGTTGGGATTATTTATTTCGTGTGCGATACCGGCGGCAAGAATGCCCAGGGTAGCCATTTTATCGGTCTGGATCAGCTTTCGCTGCTCAAACGCCGCGAATTTTTCAATTTTCCTGCGCTCCGAGATATCGCTGCCCACGCAAAGGTACTCCCTTACCGTATTGTGCCGGTCGGCGATCGGGCGGATGGTCCATCCGACCCAGAGATAGCGGCCACTTTGTGCGCGATGCTCGAGCTCCACATACGTTTTTGACTTCATCTGTTCGGCCATGCTTTTTTCCGGCGAATGATCTTCCGGCGGTCTTCCAAACGTCTCGCTGAGCGACCGGCCGATCACCCGCTCGGGCGCATACTCGAAAAGACGCTGCGCATACTCGTTAAAAAAAAGAACAATGCCTTCATTATCAACTCTGACGATGGCGCTGTTGGCGCTTTCAATAAGTTCCCGGTATTTTTCCGCCGTCGTCTGAGCTTCGGCAATCGTCCGCTCAATATGGTGAAGCAGGGTATTGATGCTTCCGGTCAGGCGGCCGATTTCGTCATGGCTTGAAATGTCGATCCGTTCGGAGTAGCTTTTCCTGCCGCCGGCAACCTGTTCTGAAAAGGCAACGAGTCGGTTAATGGGACCGGTGATGATTTTCGAGAAAAAGAAAATCGCCAGCGAACAGAGGAACAGGAGAATAAGCGAGAACCCTACCCGTTCCCGTATAATCTCCTTGGTATCGCCGCGTATCTGGCTGATCCGCATCGCAAGGACATCGTCAACATCCCCCCCCTGCTCGCGCAAGAGCTGGAGCGTTTGAATATCATTCTCTTTTTTCTCATTCAGTTGATGGATCGATATCGATAGCACGGCAATAAAAACC
Source organism: Chitinispirillaceae bacterium (assembly GCA_016932075.1). Next base: position 32,482 of record JAFGDP010000023.1, read on the forward strand.
AGCAGAACGAAAAGCGCGGTGAACAGAGGCAGTTTTATCCGAAGGCTCATAGAGTGAAAATGTATTGAGGGCAATCAATGAACGCAAACGAAATCTGTCGCCGCACGCACCTGCGCCACTCGACCGTGACCTCCCGCATGCCTTTCCGCGGTTATTAATTGCTGTTCGTTCTGGCGGTTTGATAGTCCGTGACACGGTAAAAACGTATTTTCAAGGCATAATGACTATGGCATGCTGTCCTGATCCTCCCCTGTTTCGGCACTGCCCGCGGCTTAAGGGTCCCATTGCTTGTCACTCCCTGGGCGTATGGCCGACTCCTGTCGAGCCGCTTGCCGGTCTCGGTAGCCGGCTCGGGAGGACAGACCTTTTTATCAAACGTGACGATTTGAGCGGCCGGCCCTATGGCGGGAATAAACTACGCAAACTGGAATTTTTGCTCGCAGATGCGCAACGACTCGGCGCGCGAAGGATCATTACATGCGGAGCTGCCGGCTCAAACCATGCGCTTGCGACAGCACTGTATGCACGCCATGTCGGCCTTGCGGCAACACTTATTCTTTTCGACCAGCCGGCCTCCGAGGCGGTACAATGCAATCTTCTCATGGATGCATCCACCGGCGCTGAGATGCTATTCGAAGAGCGCTACGAGAACTATCCGGAGAGGATTCGGGAGATTGTCTCCCGGTATACCGCTGAAGAGGGCGTTGCTCCCTACGTGATCGACGCTGGCGGATCATCACCGCTCGGGGTGCTTGGATATGTAAACGCGGTCTTTGAGCTGCGTGACCAGATACGTGAAAACAAGCTGCCGGAGCCCCACGCGATCTATGCCGCTTTCGGCACCATGGGAACGGTCGCCGGGCTGATCCTTGGACTCAAGGCGGCCGGGCTCTCGAGTCGCGTCATTGCCGCTCGTGTGGTCCCTGCTTCGCTCGCAAGCCGTGAAAAACTCATTGGTCTCTGTGAAAAAACCATTCGTATGCTTGGAGCTCTCGATCCCTCGCTTCGCGACCTGAAGGTACGGGAAAGCGACGTGCGCATCGTTTCTGACCATTTCGAACCGGGGTATGGTCTGGCATCGCCTTCGGTTCATGAGACGATTCGCTGCGCACACCAGCATGACGGCCTTGCGCTCGATACCACGTATTCAGGCAAGGCCTTTGCCGCCTTTCTTTCCGACGCTCGGCAGAGACATCAGAGCGGTCCGTTGCTGTTTATTAACACGAAAAATTCCCGGCCGTTGCCTGATACCGTCGTCACCGCAGAGTACCGAGCCCTCCCGGCTGCCTTTCACCGTTTTTTTACCGATCAGCCTTCCCCCGCATCTGCTGCGCCCATGGAAAACCATGCCGCACGATAAAAAAAAATGGGGAATCGGTTTTTTTTGTGCTGCAGCCCTGCTGCTTGGCGGCCCATACTGCTTTTATCAGGCTTTCCCGCCGTTGCAGCATTCAATACTTTACCAAAAGGTCATCCCTGTAATCGGACTCGCCGCTTCGGCTTTCATTCTTTTCTTCGGCCACAGCACCTATCCCCGGCTCCATAGCGTGCGGGTCTACTTTGTTGGGTATGGAATCGGACTCCTTGGTATTGCTTACTATTGCCTTTGCGTGCCGTTTTTTCCCCTGCCGCCGGAAGTTCCAAAACCAGCACACGGATATGATGAGCTTTGCATATTAATTTGTCTGGGAAACCTTGTTGGTGCCACCCTGATTCCCGTGTCGACCAAATACCGTATTACGCGAAGTAGTACGCTCCTCATCGCGGGAATCGAAGCGATTCTCCTTGTCGTTATGCGGTTCGGCGCCAGCGTATCTCTCTGGATTCGACCCTTTGCCTTTGAAAGCGTCCAGGAGCCCTTTTTCTGGGCTGCACCACTGCTTCTGCTCTCGGCCCTGGCACTGAGTCTCTGGAAGACCAACAACGAATTTTTTCTCGGCGGGATTATCTCTGGAGGTGCCCTTCTCTTTTGTGCTGCATGGATAAGCCGTATTGCGGGTGGAATGCATGCGGATCATTATCAGCTCCTTCTGTTGACCGCCAACATGCTGCTTTTGTCAATTGCCATGGTCATGCACGGTTTTTTCCGGATGGAACACCGAATTTCGTACGATCCCCTCCTGCAGATCTACAACCGGGACTATTGCAGCAGGATCATCACGGAACAGGCAAACCTCAATGTCGCTCCGCCGCTCGGCGTGGCAATGGTCGATATCGACCACTTCAAGCAGGTTAATGATACCTATGGCCATCAGGCCGGCGATGCGGTGCTTCATGGTGTTGCGCAGGCAGTTCGCCGTACCGCAGGCCCGGACAGTATCGTTTGCCGTTACGGCGGTGAAGAGTTGGCCGCTTTCTTCCCGCAACGCACTGTCCGGGAGGTAGCTGACATTGGGGAGCGGATGCGGAAAGAAATCGAGTCCATTAAAACGCGATTCGGCAGAAAAACGATCCGCGTGACCGCCTCAATCGGCGTTTCGCATCGTGATGCGTATACCCAGTCGATCGTCGAGGTGATCCATGCTGCGGACAAGGCGCTCTATGCAGCGAAAAAGGGGGGCCGCAACCAGGTAAAAACGCAGAAAACCCCGCTGCCCGGAGCGAAGAAATAATCGGTACAGTACCTGGTCGATGCGGTATAATTTATTTTCTCGTCACCGCGTTGAGCTGCAGATAGGGATAGCCTTTCAGGCCGCCAGCGACGTCGCCGTACGGAGGAACCTGCTTGAATATTGAATTGCTTCTTGGACCGACCCCTCTGACGAAATACCTTTTTTTCACGGCCGTGCTGCTTGCCGGGGGCGATATTCTGGCCACACTGTTTGCGGTTATCTACCAGCGTTTCTGGTATGAAAAGATTCGCCGTCCGAAATTTTCGAAACTGTATGTCCCGCGTTGTTCTATCATCGTTCCCTGCAAAGGCGTCTCAAAAAACTTCAATGCCAACGTCGAAGGATTTCTCAAGCTCGACTATGGGAATTTTGAGGTGCTTTATATAGTAGAAAATGAGCGCGACCCGGCAGCCGCGGCAATCAGTGAAATCACCAACCGTTATGCCAACGCCCGCCTGGTGATTGCGGGCCTTTCCAAAAACTGCGCCCAAAAAAACCATAACTTGCTCGCCGGCATTCGCGAAGCGCACGACCCCGATGTCTACGTGTTCGCCGATTCCGATATCAGGCCGGCCGGCCAATGGCTGCATGAACTGGTGCTTCCGCTGTCTGAACAGCGTGTAGCCGTAACGAGCGGATATCGCTGGCTGCATGCGAAAAAAGGAACGCTGGGCGAACAGGCGCATGCATTATCTAACGTGTTTATCTACGTGCTTTTTTCGGTTGCCTCCTTCCTCGGCGGCGTCGGACTGTGGGGAGGATCCATGGCAATAAGAAAAAAAACCTTCGATGAACTGGAGGTTGCGGAACTATGGTCACGGACCGCTGTCGACGACATGAGTCTTTCGCAGGTAGTCAAGAGGAATCGCTACCGGAGCGTCATCGTCCCGGCGAGTATGACCCATTCCGACGAGCTGCTGCCCACCGTCACGGCCACGTTTGCCTGGTTCACACGGCAGACCATGTTTCTCAAGGCGTATTTCAAAGCGATCTGGTTGATTGGCGGCATGATCCTGACCATAGGCGGCGTTACGCTGTTTACCCTGCTGCCCCTTGCCGCGCTCGGCGCGCTATCCGAACACCGCAGTTTCCTCGATTGCGGCGGTGCCGCGGCCTCGGTGTTGTACATCGGCGAATGTATCGTCGTGCTTCTGTACCCTCTATTGGGTCCCATGCCCCGTTTTCACACGCTCCTGCTGTATATGCCGATTGTCCGCATAACCCATATCATGAGTTACTTCAGGACGATTTTTTCCAACGTTATCACGTGGGCAGGTGTGCGGTACTATCTCACCTTTTCCGGTAATGTCGCGCGTATCGAACGCCCGACACCGGTACTTTGAGAAGCTGAGCATGGCTCTGCGCTGCGCACTATTCGCATCCGGCGGGGGCAGCAACTTCCAGGCCCTGCTCGACCGTCAGGCTGCAGGCGATCTTCATGTCGAGTTCGCTCTCCTCATCGGTAACAACAGCCGCGCTGCCGCGTTCGAACGGGCACGGTCCAGAAGCATACCGGCCCTGCACCTGGCCCCTTCACACTTTCCCGATGAACAGACCTACGTCGACAGGCTGCTGGCGGTCTTTCGCGATCATGCGGTCGACCTGATCGTGCTTGCCGGGTACATGAAGCGACTGCCTCCACCGATCGTGCGGGCGTATAATAACCGTATTGTTAATATTCATCCGGGACTCCTGCCGGCCTTCGGCGGCCCGGGCATGTACGGCCACCATGTCCATGAGGCGGTCCTTGCCTACGGAACAAAAGTAACGGGAGTGACCGTGCATTTTGTCGATGAAGAGTATGACCATGGACCGATCATCCTCCAGGAGTGTGTGCCCGTGCTCGATAACGATACCCCGGATACCCTGGCCGAGCGCGTGCTCGCGGTAGAACACGCCAGTTACTGGCGGGCAATCGAAGCCATCGCACAGGGAAAAATCAAAGTAGAGGGCAGACGGGTGGTGGGTAAGGAACCATCAGTAACCGCTTAAGGCCTGCGGAACAAATGTACAAGAATCGAAAGTCCTTGGATTATGCGTATAATAGAAAAAACGATCCCCGTTTCTGAACTGCGAACAATGGCGGAAAACCGGTTCGGCAGTCTTGTAAAAGCCGTTGTCGATATTCGTTTGCGTGTAATCGCCCTTGACGCCGAACTGCATTCTGATGAGGAGGCCGCTCTTCTGGACCATGGTTCCCAGCAGGAAGATCTATGGGGAATAAACCTCTATCCTGAATATAATCCGGTGGATGACGGTTTTGTCGAATTCGATTCTATGATCAATCTGCGGCCTTCACAGGGAAACCGTTCCAGAAATATCGATAACGCTGAAATCCGCCGGAAGATTATCGATATTGTGCGCAAGGCAGTCGTGCAATGATACAACACAAAGAACTCGCTGCAGGGAAATGGAACACCCTTTCTTTCTGTGAACAAATGGCGAACATCGGCAGCGAAGTCGAGCGGACCATCCTGTGGAAAACAAAGGGGAACCCCGCTTACAGTATCAGTGCTTTTGAGCGTGCGCTTGAGCTGCTTGATCTTACCATTCGGGACCGGAAAAACAGGAAGCGACTGAAAGAGATTACCAGGATTAGAGAAGCCCTCGCCGACCATTTTTATTTCGATAACGAATATCGAACTGACGATACTGGATGGCGAAACTATTTTTTCAGCTTTAATTATGCTGCTCGGGCGCATCGATAGAACAGGAAAAACGCCGTCAATGGAAACCGCCGCAACGCGCACATTTGAAGCTGATGGTTCCTCACTCTACGCCTTTGATCATACGATTGCGGCCTCTCGGGGAGGGCATGTTGTCGGTATTGACGAAGCCGGTCGCGGGCCTCTGGCCGGACCGGTCGTGGCAGCGGCAGTGGTTCTCGATCTTGAAAAAGAGATCCCGGGCATCAATGATTCAAAAAAAATCCCTCCCGGAAAACGGGAGGCGCTGTACGAGCGTATCCTTGCCGAGGCCAGGTTTTGCGCAACGGGGGAGGCCAGCGTGGAGGAAATCGAGCGCGTGAACATCCTGCAGGCGACCTTTCTGGCCATGCGGCGCGCACTTGACCAGTGCGCGCTCCGCGGGGCATTAGCGCTTGTCGACGGCAATCGTCCGATACCGTCCGTTGACCCCGGCAGGCAGGAGTGTGTCGTGAGAGGGGACGCTCGCAGCGCATCGATCGCAGCGGCCTCGATTGTCGCCAAGGTGACCCGGGACCGGATCATGAGGCGCTTTCATGAACGGTATCCCATGTATGATTTTCTATCGAATAAGGGATATGGAACAGCGGCACACCGGCAGCGTATTGTCGCCCACGGACTATGTGATATCCATCGACGATCCTTTTGCATGCCGTTCATTTCCCAGACCGCTTTGGCCTTTCATGAATAACCGGTAGAAGGATGATCGCATGCTTGCAATAAGGCCGTTTAGAGGATACCGTTTCCGCTGCGGCAGGCCCGAAGATCTGGGCAGGTTCATATCCCCGCCATACGATATGCTTGACGATTCCATGGTCGCGGCGCTTCATGAGAAGGATCCCCGCAATGCCGTGCGGATCGTCCAGAACCGCCCGGAACCATCCGATACAACCAACCGCGAGCGTCACGCGCGCGCCGCCCGCATCTGGGGCGAATGGGTGGCGCAGGGCATTGTGGTTCAGGACAAAGAACCGTCCGTCTACCTCTATGAACAGACCTTTTCCGTTGCTATCGGAGGCGTCGAACGATCCTTTACCCGCACTGCCGTGGTCGCAATGGTCGCCCTTTCGGACTTCGGCGAGAAGATTGTATTTCCCCACGAATACACCCTTTCCGGCCCGAAGGCCGACCGCTATGAACAGATGGAGGAGACGCGGCTCAACGAAGGAGTGATTTTCGGCCTTCTGGCCGATGACAATGGCGATCTCTACCGGCTGATCCTCGCCCTGAAAAACGGCGATCCGTTGGGAACCGCCGTGGATGCGGACGGTGTGCGGCATGACCTGTATCGCTGCGACGAACCCTCGCTTATACACGCGTTTACCGGGGCGGCGAAGCAAAGCACCATCCTTATCGCCGACGGCCACCACCGCTACGAAACCGCGCTTTCGTTTTATCACAACCACCACGACGAGGTGGCCCTGGGCTTTGTCATGATGAGCCTCGTCTCCATGGCTGATCCGGGACTTGTCATACGGTCATTCCACCGGCTCATACGCCGGCGACCGCAGGACCGGCAGGTCGACTTCACCGGGGAGCTGCGCAACTATTTCACCCTGACCGATTACGGGGCGGCCGACATCGACGCCATAAACACGTTTCTCGGAACCAGCGGCTCGCATGACGAGATCCTCTTCTGCGACAGCGCCTCCAAACGGCTTTACCGCCTTGCGCTCAACGAAAACGGCAGGGGCATGATACAAAAGGAGCTTCCCGGCTATTCGCCGCAATGGAAGCTGCTTAACGTTTCAAAAATCAACGTTTCCGCCGTCCATCGCATCCTCGGTCTCCCGCTCGACGGCCATGTGCTGCACGAGGTGATCGATTACATGAATGACGCGCAGGCCGCTCTTCGACGCTGCCTTTCGCCCCAGGACTATTACGGCTGTTTCTTTATCCACCCGCTGACCATTGGAACCATCCATGCGATCGTCGCCGGCGGCGAGCGCATGCCGCAGAAGTCAACCAATTTCTTTCCGAAATTCTATTCCGGTCTCGTATTCAACAGGCTGGGAGACGCGTGAAAAGGAAACACGCCCTGCAGCTTGCCGGCGGCATGCTGCTCGCCGGCACCGGCCTTTTTATTTTTCTCCGCGACGTCGACCTGGCACGGCTCTGGTTCCATCTGCGGACCACGCCGTGGTGGGTCATTGCCGCGGGTATCGGATTGACAATTTGCACGCTGCTCCTGCGCAGCGTCCGCTGGAACATGATCCTTCCCCCCTCCGCCCGGGGATCGCGCCGCGGTCTTTTCGGCATCGTCATGATCGGCTTCATGGTAAACAACTTCCTGCCCGCCCGTCTTGGCGAGGCGACCCGCATGCTGCTCCTGTGGAAACGGAACCGGTTTACGGTGGCGCAAAGCGTCGGATCGGTCGCGCTCGAACGGGTGATTGATATCATCATATTCCTCTCTTTTTTCTTTATCCCGGCACTCCTCCTGTCCGACCTCCGCTCTCTGATTCCCTACGCCATTCCCATGGCGCTGGGATCCGGCGCCGTTCTCTTGACCGGAATCCTGTATTTCCTGTTTCCTTCACCAATGAAATTTTTCTTCAAACGGGGACTCAGGGTCCTGCCGTTGAAATTGAGGGAACGCGCGGCAACCATGGGGGGCGATCTTCTCTCCACGCTCCACTGGCTCTTTCATCCGGGAAAATGTGTCGCGATGATCCTTATTTCGATTGCCACGGTCGGCTGTCACGCCGTGATGATGATCATTTTTGTCCGGCAGGAAGCATTTGGCGCTCTTGAGGGCATGTTCACCGCTTCCTGCGCCGCGCTCGGCGCGGCAATTCCCCTCTCGCCCGGTTATGTGGGCACGCTCCATGCCGCGCTGAAACAGGGATTGGTGCTGTGCAACGTTGTTACCTCGAAGGCAATCGCCGTTGCCACCCTGTATCACGCCATAGGCTATGTTACCGTTACCGTGTTCGGGCTCTATTATTTTATGCGCATGGGTCTCTCATTTAAGGACATTGGAACGGCAAAGCAGGAGATTGATCGCGAGCAAACGCCACCGGCCCGCTGTGACCAAACGCCGTCTGGATCGGAGAGCGGTGATGGAGCAAAAAAGCCATGAAACCGTTGACCCCAAAGGAATTCCTATGAGCTCTCAGTCGAACGATATTGCACTGGCGGCCCGCCTGTGCGATACCGTGGCGTCGATCAAAGCCGAACTGGCGAAAAAAATCGTTGGTCAGCATGCGGTGATCGACGACCTTCTTGCCTGTTTTCTCTGCGGCGGCCACTGCCTGCTTATCGGGGTTCCCGGACTCGCGAAGACCATGCTGGTGTCGAGTCTGGCCCGATGCCTTGATTGCGCGTTCAACCGCATTCAGTTCACCCCGGACCTCATGCCGTCCGATATCACCGGCTCCGAGATTCTGGTGGACGACCGGTCCACGGGCCGGCGTGAATTCCGTTTTGTTAAAGGTCCCGTGTTCCACAACATCGTCCTTGCCGACGAGATCAACCGCACGCCGCCGAAGACGCAGTCCGCGCTGCTCCAGACCATGCAGGAGCGGGAGGTTACCACCGGGGGCGCCACCTACGCGCTTCCCGATCCCTTCTGGGTGCTTGCCACGCAGAACCCGATCGAGCAGGAGGGCACCTATCCCCTGCCCGAAGCGCAGCAGGACCGGTTCATGTTTTCAATCGAGGTCCACTACCCCGATCGCGACGGTGAGATCGAAATCGTCCGGACCACGACCGCGCCCCAGGACATCGAGCTGAAACCGGTCTGCGCCGCCGCGGACATAAGAATGTTCCGCGATCTTATCTGGCGCGTGCCGGCCGCGCAGTCCGTTATTGCCGCTGCCGTGAACCTCGTGCGGGCGACCCGCTCCTCCGAAGCGGAATGTCCGGAGGAGGTGAAACGGCATATCACGTGGGGAGCGGGCCCGCGCGCGTCGCAATACCTGGTTTTGGCCGCAAAGGCGTACGCGCTTCTTGACAAGAGGCCCACGCCGTCGGTCGAGGATATCCGGCGAGCGGCACTGCCCGTTCTGCGCCACCGCCTCGTGCGCTCGTTTCATGCCGAGGTCGAATCGATCAGCACCAACGACATTATAAAAATGCTGCTCGATCAGGCGCTCAAGGAATAACACTGCGGCTCTACACAAGCCCGCTACAATGGCAGACCGGCAACTGAAGCGAAAAAGTACCCCCACCCGCTTTCCGCCAAATCCCGTGCGATCAGGCACTATTTAGGGCATCGGCTTTTCCCCGGGTTTGCGCTCCACGTGCGTCTCAAGCCGGGCTGTGATGAACGACACCGTATCAGGTATGGATAGAGGAATAAGCGTCGGCGTGGACCGCCAGATTTTTCCTCCTGGATACAGGATCTTGCTTTTGCAGACAAGGAGGTGCGAGCCTGGCCGCGCGAGGAAAAAGACCTTGTCTTCCGGCGGCAAGGTAATGGTAGTGCTCCGGTTGTAGGCGGTGTCGACGATCGCCAGCTCGTACTCATAGCTGGTCAGGGAGTTGAGCCGCACCAGCGAAAGCCCTTTTTCATAACAGGAGGCGGCAAGCCCGGCATGCGCTGGATCGGGCGTAACGCCGCGCGCGAAAAAAGCGTTGTTCCATATCGTTGAATACTGTTCCACCGTAATGGCCATGACCGAATCCTTGTTGGTGAAATTCTGCGCCTGGACATGAACGATGTTCCTGTTCACCGCGTCCAGAAGCTCGTTTCTCCTGGCCATATCCACCTTCGGGGTTGAAGAGCCAAGCAGCCATTCGCTGTAGTCGGCCATCTCCTTTTTCCACGCCTCCTGCGATATGACCTTTGCGTGGTTGACGTCCGGCACCACAAGCGACGGAATGACCTTCAGCAGCGCATCGGTATATTGCATGACCGCTTCGGGAAAATCCCCTTTTTGTTCCGCGGCAACGGCCGTGTTGATATCGGCCGTAACGCGCAGCTTCATGACCACGAAAATTCCTGCAACAATTACCGCCAGAACGACAAGCAGAATGATGGTGTTTTTCATGGCATTTCCTTTCATTGAGACGGGGTGGGGGGTACTACCGTGAAAAATTACGTTGGAGACGGGAGGGAAGCAAGTAGAAGCGCACGGGCATATCAAACGATGCTGTCGAGCGCCCCCTGGTATACCATCTCATACCGCCGTGCGATTTCGTGGATGTCGTATTGCTTCACGGCGCGCACGCCATCACTAACGAGCTGCTGCCGCAGCACCTGATCGCGGAGCACCTCATTGAGGCCGGCGCCGAGCGTCCGGGATGCGCAGAGGAGACCGCTGTTACGGTGGTTGATTATCTCCCCGGTACCGGCACTGCGCACCGCGACCACCGCAGTACCGCATGCCATGGCCTCGATGGCCGGAACGCCGAAGCCTTCGTATGAGCCTGGCAGGCAGCAGATCCATGCCTTGCGGTATTCGGTAATGAGCTCCTGTTCACTGATCCTTGCGAGGCAGCGGACGCCCGGGCTGGTCACTGATGCCGGACCGATAACCGTGAGAGTCGTTTGCGGGTGAGCAGGCAGCACGGTTTCATTAAACACCCGCAGCAGCAGATCTCCCTGTTTTCTGCTCTTGAAATCGCCGATAAACAGAATTGAAGGACGCGAGGTTTTGCATGGTGGATCAGGAGAAAAACGATCAAGCGGAACGCCGCAGGGAATGACGTGCCTGATGAGGGGCAATGCCCGCTTTGTTGTCTCAGAAATCCCGGCAAGCGTGCCCTGCCGCAGGCAGGAAATCCATTCGAGCGCATGAAAAAGGGCCTGGTAGCAGAACCGGGCCGGCGTTTTGGCGTGGAGCGCTTCGTCTCGCGCGCTGCCGTAAAATGTCCTGATTCGTCTTCGTGAACCGGCACAGAGGTAATCGTCGCCATGATAATGCAGGATATCGAAACCGGAACGGTCAACTGTTTTAAAGGCCCGGGCTGGCGCGAATTTGCGCCTTGTTTTTGTTGCCGGTACCGAGGGAAGCTGGACAATCCGGTAGGATGCATGGTCGGGCGGAGGAGAAAACGAGAAACAGGTCACCTGATGACCCCGCGCAACAAGCGACGCGGCCAGGCGATCGACCTGAACGGACACGCCGTTCGGCCGGTCTGAGGGGAGCTCTTTGCTGAAAAAAGCGATATTCATAGTATCAGCAATCTGCGAAACCGGATACTGCCATGGAGCAGGGCCCCGAAGAGTGCCAGGGGCGCGACCAGACAGGAGACCCATTCAATCGCGAACATGGTGACCGGCCCGCGTACGCCGCAACGGCGAATTGCACTGGCGCTAACAGCGAAAACGACGACCGTACAACCGATCAGGAACGCCACCGTTCCCGACAGTATTGACAATCCCGCAACCGGGTACAGGACCAGCAGCAGAAAAAGCGACGGCGGAAACGGCGACCGCACATGATCGCGATAGCGTCGTGAATGCTTCTTATACAGCAGCGGATCGAACCGCCGGTTGAGGCAGTTCTTGAGCAGGTCCCACGGCTCTCCTGCTCTGAAGCGATGCGTAACGTTGATACGCTCGCTCGTATGAATCTCATGGTTCCGATCCAGAAGCGTGAAGCAGAAATCAAGGTCCTCCCGCTGGACCGTGAACCGCTCGTCAAATCCGCCGGCTTCCTGAAAAACGGCTCTGCGACAGAAGAGATTATTCGTCCGGTATCCGAATGACTCCAATCGGCGATACTCCCGCAGCGCGGGCATGACGTTTTCAGGAGATGCAATACTGGTAAGCCCTTCGACCGCGGCCGCGGCACTATGGGCTGATAAATACCCATAGCCCTGTTCCAGCCAGTCACGCGAAGGGATGCAATCATCATCAATAAAGGCGACGATCGCGGCGCGTGCTTTCCCGACGCCGGCATTCCGTTTTCTGCTGATACTGCGGTCATCAATGCTCTGGAACAGCACCTCTGAAAATTGTTTTTGGAGCGTCTCGACAGGATAGTCGCAGACTGCGACGATTTCATACCGGGACCGGTCCATTGACTGGTCACAAAGCGCTTTCAACAGGCCGGAGAGATACTGCGGCCGGTGAGAGGCGATCACCACCGAAACAAGCGGCTGGGATGTCGACGCGGGTGCGGTCATAAGGGCCTGTCGCTCTCCTCGCCGTGGAGGATTTCGCGATACAGCTCAATCAGTCGTTGTGACAACGCATGAAAACTGTTCTCGCGGCAATATTCCTTGACCTTCGTCAGCATCGGCGCATAGTGGTCCGGCCGGCCGGCAAGGTCGGCGATCGCATCGGCAAGCCGTTCAGGGTCTGCCGGCACCAGGAGCAGGACACCGTTGCGGCTCGCGAGCTCATCGGTAAGCGGAAGGGGCGTTGCGATGACTGGACGCTGTGCCGCCAAACAAGCCGCAATACTCCCGGACGAGCTGCGTGCCGAGAAAAATGCGCAGACCATGTCCGTATCCCTGAGACGCGAACGGAGGTCAATATCGGACACCCAGCCGGTAATAGTAAACCGGTCTTTCCATCCTCGTTTATGTATTTCAGAGACAATATCCCGCAGGAGAAGCTCGTCCTGTTCCCGCCGGACACCGCCGATCCAGGTAAAATGCCACGGCAGGGAGAGGCGTTCGAGCGTCGCGAAAAGAAGGCGGTAGTCAAAATGAGCGTTGATAAAGCCCGACGCGGCAAGACGAAGCGGTCGTCCTGTCGCCCTTGACAAAACCCCTGTTGCCTCAGGATCTTCCACAACCGGGTAGGGAAGAATTGCAACGGCATTCTCGTCGCACCCCTGCCTTACCAGTATACCGCGCTGGAATTGGTGATGTACCAGGACCCGCCTCGCATGGAATGTCCTGGCGGCATGTCTTCGATACGCGGTCTGCAGCGGATGGCGGCGGTCGTACAGCAGTCGCCGCAGCGCGGCCACCGGGTTTGTTCCCTTTATCGATTCCCGCGGATAGACATCCGGGAATGATTCGTAGACCTCGTGCAGGCTGACGACGATCGGGACGCAAACACTCCGGCACAGCGCGGAAAAGAAATCGCGCCGTCCCCGGGCAACGTATGACGGTTCGTATTGAATATGTACAAGGTCGCACGAGTTGCATTGTGTTACAAATGAAGCGCGATCGCGGGGATATAGGCCAGGATCGAGGCAAACGACCTCCGCACCGCGCCTGAGCGCTGCAACATAGTCTCGTGAATAAACAGCGATGCCGCATCGCTCCTTGCGGGGAAAAATCCAGGCGATCTTCATATCGTCTCCGCTTGAGCGACCGCACGAAAAACGGCCTTTTTATCGATGCGAAACCGCGTTTTTCTATCGGCGCATCGTGCCCCTGCATATCGCGCTATCCCGGCAATCGCCCCGCCGATGCCGGCAAGAACCGCAACAGGATCATGGCGGACCGTTTTCAGTCGTGTTCCCGGTGCGCGTGAAAGGTACTCCAAGCGGTGTTTCCAGAACCTGAGCCATGAACAATAATGCCTGGGTTGCGCGAACCGGGCGGCGAAATACGCGGTGTTGGCGAATTGATGGTAGAGATACCGGTACTTCCTTTCCTGACGGCAACCGCCATCTGGTATGCGCAGATGTTTGACTTTTGCTTCCGCGCAGTAGCGGAGAGTGCTCCCCGCGGCAATAATCCGCAGGCAGCAGTCGATTTCCTCCCAGAGCGCGTTGGATCGGTACCGCTCGTCAAAGCCCCCGATGGAGAGCAGTTTCGCTCTGCGAAACGACATGTTCGCGCCCATGACGCTGACGGTCGGTCCGCTGTGATGCAGCGAGAAGTTCTGTACGCAATTTCCCGTGGAAAGGTCGATGAATGAGGGACGTTGCTGCCGGGAATCGAAAAGGGGATCGTCTACAAAGCCTGCGACACCGGCGACGGCATCATCCGCATAGCATGAGCGGTGCGCACCGATGAGGCCGGATTGCGGTTCGATATCGTCGTCAAGGAAAAGGACGATGCCCGCCGTTGCTGTCCGTATACCGGCATTTCGGGCTACGGGAAGATTGGGCCTTGGCAATCGAAGCATGGATACGGCGGACGGAACATCGTGCAAGGAGACTTCCGGACCCTGGCTGACAACGATGATCCTGTCCTGAGGGCCGCATTGTGAAAGAAGCGCTGTAACGAGTGGACGAATCCGATTTGGGCGGTTGTATGTGGGAATGACGATGTCCACGGAATACATCATGCGTTCCCCCCTGAGATCCCGTGTTTTTCCTTTTTATCAGGGAACGGTTTCCGGAGCTGCATGAACACGGATCCGCCGCCTTCAAGCCCCAGCGCCACCTCGATATGGTTGAGCGTGCTGTTCAGGAGCCGCAGAACCACTCCGGCAAGGGGCGCTTTTTTGATAACAGCGAACAGGGCGGTCACGCGTGCAAGCCATCGTCTGCCTGCAGCCCTGAAGGCGAGACGGTATTTTTCCGGGTATCCGGTGAGCCAACCGGTGATCCCGGCCGGGCTCCAGATTCGGTCGATATGAAACCGGTTCATCACAATCGATTGCAGAGAAGCACGGGGCGGCAGCGAAACATGGCCATCATGCCGTGCAAGCAGGTCGTAGCCAAGGCGCTTCTCAAGCATGCGGTCAGGCCACCGGTGGCGGTAATCGCCGCATTCACTGTGCAGAAACAGACGAGCCCCGTCCGCGGCCACGCGGAACATTTCATCGAGCGCCGCTTTCGCATCGCCGACATGGCCGAGCATATCGACAGAATAGACGGCGGCTGCACGTTCGTGTTTGAGCGGCAGCTTCGTTGCATCGGCGCATACGCGCATGACCTTCCCCCGGCGCAATGGGCCGATCCGCCGCAGCGCTTCGAAGGAAAGATCGACGGCAACAAGCGGACATGCCTTTCGCATCGAGAACCATTGCGCATACGCACCCTGTCCGGCGCCGATATCCATGACCAGCGCACCGTGGGGCGTTGCGCGCGCAAGCGCATCGACACCGCAGCGCTTATAGGAGATATAGCATGCCAGGAAGCGAAACGGCCCCCGCATCAGACCGGGAGCACGTGTCCGCCACTCGCCGCTTCTGTGTTTATCGTCTGAAAATGCGCGATGGTCGGTAATCCCTTCCGCCATGGGAGGTTCCGTCAACTCTTTTTTGATTTGTAATAGTGATAGTAGTATTTGTAATAGCCGTATGAGGAGTACCGGTGCGTGAGGTCGATATCGTTAAATACGGTTCCCAGAATACGAATCCCGATTTTTCTGAGGGAATTCAATGCCCAGAGCGCCATCTCGCGGTCAGTATGGTGCGATTTGATGACGAGGAGCAGACCGTCCATTTTGGTGCCTAAAAGCGTTGAATCGGTGACCGCCACAACCGGAGGCGTATCAAAAAAGACCACATCGTAGTTGGTCCGGAAAAAGTCGATCATTCGTTCCATCTTATAGGAGCCCAACAGTTCGGCCGGATTCGGCGTGAAAATCCCGGCCGGTATCAGGAACAGGTTTTGTTTTGGCGTTTTCCTTATGATATGCTCGAAGTCCGGCTGCTCACCCATGAAAAGATCGCTGAATCCCGGTTCCCGCTTTTCTCCAAAGATATGATGCAGCACCGGCCTGCGCAAGTCTGTGTCGATGAGAAGGGTTCTCTTTCCCATTTGCGCGTATGCCATGGCCAGATTGGATATGGTAAGCGATTTCCCTTCGCCAGGCCCGGAGGAGGTGATGAGGATGGTCTGGAGCGCCTTGTCCGGACTCACAAACGTAAGATTGGTGCGCAGCGACCGGTACGACTCGGTGATGACCGAATCGTCGCCCTCAAAACTGAAGAGCTGGTGCGGGTCGTTGGTGGCCGGCACCCCTCCTTTCCGCTGCTTCCTCTTTCCACGATTGCCGCCGTTTTTGCGCACAATGTGCGGAATCGTACCGAGCACCGGAAGCCCCAGGTGTTTTTCGATATCATCGGTGGATTTGAGAGAGGTATCGTTGAATTCGATGAAAAAAGCCAGGCCGAGACCAAGCCCTAGCCCGATAAGTATTCCCAGAATGTAAAATCTGTTTTCATTCTTTGGTATAGGACTGCTCGGCAGGGTGGCGATATCCACCACATGCACCCCCGCACCCCTGGACGCGCTCCTGATACGCTCCTCCTCTGCTTTTTCAAGAAGGATATTATAGGTATTTTCATACACTTCCTTGGATCGCTTGAGCCGCAGCAGTTCGAGAGACTGACTAAGAATGTCAGGATTACCCTTCTTATAAGAGGCGATTGCTTTGCGGTAGGATTCCAGTCGCTGTTTGAAGAGCTCCAAATCCCCCTCCTTGGTAATAACCGACTTGCGCAGTTCCTGCCACTGCCGCAGCGTCGAGGGGTCCACTGTTTTTGCCGGTGCGGAAGCCTTCTTATATTGAAGAAGCTGGTTTTCGATCTCCTGTATTTCGCGATCGATGGTCGATACCCCCGAAAACCGTATCCCCATGCCCTCAAGCCGCATATGCTCCTTCTCAAGTTCCCTGAGTTTGCTGCGCAGCCGCAGATACTCGGGTGATTGGCGGGATGAGGCCGGGGCGATCTTGTTTTCAAGCAATACAAGCTGCTTTTTTTCCGCATCAAGATCCGCCTCCTTCACACCGAGCTGCGCAAGATTCGTGCTATAAGCCTCCTGCAGGGTTTTGAGCTCCGGGGTTGTCCCTTCCTGCACATGACCGGTCTTCTCGCTGTACCGGCGGTATTCCTGTTCAGCCGTTTCAAGGTTTTTTCTTATCACCTGCAGCTGGTTCTGAATTTCAGTCATGGCGCGCCGCGATTCCTCGCTTGACACTTCCTGGCAGCGACGGCGGAAGATTTCCGTGCCGATTGAAGCCATGAGATAGGCAAGCTCCCTGCTATTGCTGCGCGCATGAAACTGGAAGAACGAGGTGAAACTTGTTTTTCGCATACCGACCGACGACTGGAGATAGCCCAGCGCGTCGTCGCGGGTGAAACGAGGAAAAGCCGATTTGAACACGTCTAGGCCAATACTGTCAAGAACCATTTCCGCAAACGATCGGCTGTTGAGGATGCCCTCATAAAACGAAAGCGACACTCCGCTGCCTGGAGCAATCATCTGAGTAAGAGCGCTGTTCTTTTCCTCAATGACCATGGTTGAATAGGATTCGTAATTATCCTCAAGACGGTAAACGTAAAAAACGGTCGAAACCATCACGGATAAAAAGGTAACGGCGAGAAGCCAGCGCCGGCGCGCGATAATGGTCAGATAATCCTTTATCGTCGCTCCCCCGAGTGGCTTCTGAAGGGATTTGGTGGTAGCCATGTTATTTAAACACTCCTGCGAATGCCTGGATCGTCACGATCACCAGCAGCGTATTGTTGAGAAGCGTCAGGATCGTTTTACCGTCAAACCACTTCGTATACACGATGATAATGTCACCCTCCCCGACCAACGGGATCTCGTCCATTTTACCCTTGTCAATATATGACTGTACATTAAGGACCTCTTCGGTGGTCTTGCCCCGGTATTGAGACAGCTTTCGCACACGCGACAGGTCCGCTTTTTCAGCCGGCCCACCGGCAAGGTAGATCATTTCGAACACGCTTGTCTTTCCTTCAAGGGAAAAAAGCCCGGGCCGTGCGACGGCGCCGATCACCTTGACTTTCCTGGTTTTCGGCAGTGCCGGCACAATCACGACATCACCGGCATGAACCTCGGGAAGCTTTTCAAGCTCTGCATCAATAAAGAACCGCTTGAGGTTCGAAACTTCGACGGGAGGCTTCCGGTTTTTATGCAGTATCTTGACATTTTCCAAATCCGCGGTCTCGTCGAGTGTTCCGCCGGCGCCCTGGAGGATCTCCTGGACCGTTGCACCTTCGTACACCACCACCGGCCCTGGTTTCGCCACCTGACCCAGAACCGTAACGCTGATCTCGGGTTTCTGCACGATACCGATGAGAACCAGCGGATTATCGATATTGCGGGCCAGACGCAGCGTCAGATCGTTCATGAGCTCCGACGTGGTGATGTTGGAAATGACCACATCGGCCAAAAGCGGGTAATCAATGGTCCCGTTTTCGTTGACCGTAAAACGCCCGGAGAATTCAGGATGCGCAACCACCTGAATGTCAAGCACGTTGCCGGTTTTAATCACGGCGGCGGCAGCCAAAGCCGTCATAACACCAACCATGGCAACACCACAAAGAAAGACGGAGTTCAACCTTCGATGTCCCATTGGCATCTTCTTTTCTAAGCCCCACCTCTCCGCCCCGCCCCTGCGGCCGGCCGAGAGGTAGAGGCAAGGTCACGTTGCCGGCATAAAAACAAATGGATACGTCACCGTCACATCACCCTCAGAGATTGATTCAAACCGCCACATCCGTATCTTACGCTTAATTTCACTCTCGAGATCACTGCTGCCGGTCGTATTCTCAAGAATGGTAATCGCCGTAACGGCCCCGGACGCGGCGATGGTGAACCGCACGGTAACCTTTCCCGCAAGAGACGGATCACGCTTCAGGTATTTTTCATAGCTCATGCGGATACTGGTCTTGTGCGACGCGACCACCGCATTGATCGCCATATTATCGCGTTTCGCATTCGATGATGCTGCACCGTCAATCGATTCGGGCTTCTGAATAACGAACTGCCCGCGTTTCTCCAGATCAACCGACTTTGCCGAACCTATGCTTGCGACAAGATCGTCGATCTCTTCCTTGTGCTGTATGGCAACATCCTTGCTTTTCACGAGTTTCTTCTGAAGCACCTCGACGTTGCTGACCTGTTTGAGGCCGGACATCTTGGCCAGTGCTTCATCGAGGCTTCCTCCCGACTCCGAGCGTGTTCCCATGGCTCCAAGCACGTCAACCACGGACGGTCCTTTTGCGGTCGCACCCACCCCGGTCAGCATGCCCAGAACGCCGACCGTACGCATCTTCTGTTCCACCCGGGCCGCCCGTTTCGCCACCGCTTTTCTGGCGCGTTCGCGTTCCGCAGCAGTAACCTTCGGAGCCTTTTCCCCCGGTATTTGCCGGTCTTTTTTCTCTTCTTTCTTCGGTATCTCTTTTTTCGCGGAGGAGGTTTCTTGTTGCACTGCCTTGGCCGGTGTTTTTGGAATCGGTTTTTCTATAATAAGCCTCGCAAACCGCTCCGGGACCATCTCGATGTCAACAATGCTCGTCGGCGGCACCTTGATCTGATAAATGTACACCACAATGCCGACGTGAAAAAGAAGTGAAAAGAGCATGATGAAAAAGAAGCGGGGATCAAGGGTCTGGAACATCGACCCCCGTACCTGGCGGACGATCGCGGGTGATAATGCCACGGTCATGCGGGCGCCGCTGAAATCGCCGCCGGTTCCGTACGTCATCACGTCCCTTCTTTCTGGCGCACGACGAGCGAAAAGTTGTTATATCCCTGCTGACCGCAGGTGTACATAATCTTTTTTAGCAGACGGAAGCGGATCCGCTTGTCCCCCTGAATAATGACATTGCCGCTGAATTTCGTCTTGGAAGAATAGATACTGATCTTTTCCGTGGCGATACGCCGCCGCTCAAGCCAGTCATGAAGCCCGGCAATGACCAGTTCGTCGCTGGCAAGTGCAGCGGGTACATTGGCTACAATCTTATCTTCCGCGAGAACATGCTTGTTGTTCACCTTGATCGTGAGCATGAGTTCAGGCTTTTTCTTGGCGGTTGATTCCGGAATGATGAGTCCCTGGGTATCAGTAATAATTTGGTTTTCTACGCTGAAACTCTTCAGCATAAAGAAGCAGAGCACGGTCATGATGTCGATGAGCGACGTGATCTGCGGCTTGACCGCCTTGAGCCTCCGTTCCCCGCGCGCCTTTTTCGGCCGAATCGACGATTTTGATGCCGGATAGCTCATAGCTCCTCGACGGAATTAACGATTCGGAATACACGGTCGAGATTGGTGTTGCGAAGCATGTTCAAAATGAATCCACGGGGCGAAACAAACACCAAATCGCGGTGTTCATTCTCGAGGAGGCGCCAGGAGTAGACAAATGCGCCCAGGCCATGGCTGTCGATAAACGTGGTACGGGAAAGATCCACCGCGATCGTTTGGCCTGTTGATTTTCTCATCCGCTCGAGACGGACGGCGATCTTGCCGACCTGGTCTCCGGTCAGCTCCCCGATGATCTCCAGTACCTGAATTTTCCCGTGCTTCTTGACATGGATTTTGATGCTCATCCGATATCCCCCGAAAGACCGATGTCCGGAAACTGCGATTCCCTGCAAATATCCATGAATTTGATTATATCGTCGTACAGAACGTCCCCTTCAAACACCAGCACCACGCTTTTTTGCGACGGGTACTGGAACTTTATCGCCTTGAGCAGGGCCCGCAGCTGGGCGTACTGGTAGTCACCCTGTGCTTTTGCAATCATGTCAAGCTTTCGGCC
This sequence comes from Chitinispirillaceae bacterium, assembly GCA_016932075.1. The sequence goes on from JAFGDP010000023.1 coordinate 53,123, forward strand.
GGTCCCCACGATCTGGAATCCGCTGCGGGTCACCACGATGGATATGTCAAGGTCCTTGGTCTCCTTGTCGTCGCCCGCCTCGCCCTGGTCGCTTGCCGGCGGGAGTGAAAACTCCACGACCGCTATCTGCGTGAAAATCGCCATGGAAACGAGAAACGGTATGAGGATCATGAAAAAATTCATCATCGGCGTTATGTCAAGATCCGACAGCTCCACGGTCCGGCCCATCCCCTTGACGACCCTCTTTCCCACCGGATACGCCTTCTTCATCTGTTTGCTTCCGGGATCCGGTTCCCCTCCCGTTCTCCCGCCTACTATTCCATCCATCTCCATATCGCCGCTCCCCTTACGGTACGCAGATAATTATCCGCTTCCGGCACCCTCTCCCCGGAGACCTCCCGGAGCGCCCCGCGTTAGGTTCTTCGTTGTGAATAAAGAAAATTCAGCAACCGCACTGAGCTTTCGTCAATTTCCTCTATAATGGCATTGGCCTTTGCACTGAGCACCGAGAACATGACCATGCAGGGAACCGCAACCATGAGGCCCATGGCTGTGGTGTTCATGGCAATGGCAATGCCTCGGGAAAGCACCACGGCCTTTTGCGACGGGTCCGCGGAATTGAGTGCGGCAAATGCCTGCTGCAGACCGAAAATTGTGCCCAGAAGACCGAGCAGCGTCGCCATATTGGCAAAGAGGGATAAATAGTGGGTTCGCCGCTGGATGCGGGGAAGCTCACGCAACGCCACCTCGTCGACCGCGTTCTGGATTTCTTGATCAGGCTCATTCTGCTGGAAATGCCATACGGCGGATTCTAGAATGACCGAAAGCGGGCTTTTGGTCTTGGTACACAATTTCCGTGCATGCTCCACTTCGCCGTTGCGGATCAGGCGAACCAGTTGCGTCATCAGCGCCTTGGCGTTTACCCTGCAATGGAAATAATAATAGAAAAGACGTTCAAAAATGATGGCAAGTGCAAAGGCCGAAACGCTGATGATGGGCCACATCATTACGCCGCCCTCTTGAAACCACTTCGCGATACCCGTCATCATAGAAAACCCCCGACAATCGTGTTGGTTACCGTTTGTTGTTTCGCGCGATTGAGAAAACCCGTTCCTGCGGAGTCGTGCGTTCGCTGCCGCGGGACGGAAAGGCGTTTTTCTCCGAACTCATTGACATTTAAGGCATTATTAAGTGTACCATTACACCGCTTCGCAGTCAACAACCAGGGTAGCATCACTCCACCAGCGGCGAAAAGGGCAAGGGTTCGCTTAATTCTTCCTTGAACGAGTGTGAAATTTCGAGCTGCCTGAATTGCGTTTTTTCTTTTGGCAAAAATATCAACACTTGCGGTTTTTCCACTTTGCCCTTAATGACCATTCCAACAGTAAAGGTAATGGTTCCTGGTTGATCGATACGATATCCCTTTTGTTTGACCGTATCCTTTATCGGTGCAACCGGGGCATCTTCTTCTCCGGGGGCGGGGGGCGCGCATACGGCATCCCGGGCTGACATGAAGGCAACCAATACTATCAAACACATACCCGTTAAAACCCGCCATTTTCTCATTTTTGCACGACTCCTGTTTCCTGGCTGAAATTTTTAATGAAGGGGAATTCGTATACATCCGCCCTGATTTCCTCAGGTAAGAGCACCTTTTCTCCACCGGGCGGTTTCGCGACAAAAACCTGGGATGCCAGCGTAACAGAGATCAACGGAAATAACACTCCCTGCGAGGAACCCGATGGTGAGAGTTTTATCCCCAGTACATTTTTTCCTGAACGAATCGCATCGAACATATTATAGGTGGTTATGGGAGAGGGTGATGTTTTCGCTTCAGGTGCGAGCGCCACCCCGTTGAGCATCACTTTTAAAGCACCTGTTGAATGGAGGTGCAGTGTTGCCGCGCGCGGCATCGAAGCAAGCGAAAGAGTCCTGCGGAAATAAAACGTGCGAAGAGACGGTGCTTCGGCCGGCAGCGAACCGTCATAGATAATCGGTTCAGGCGGACCAGTGGGAAACCCCTTCGGCGGTGGAGCATCTGCCGAACGCACATTCCGCCATGCACTGTCGTTGAAATCCGGAGCAAACCAGTTCGGAAACGAATCAGTTGAACACTTCCAGTATTGTTGAGAGGAAAAAACCGTATCACGTGTCTTATCTTCCGGCAAACCATACTCTTCCGGAAAATTCTGGAAGAGCCGCACATAGGCATGGGTGACAAATGGACCGCTCGCGTATTTCTGAACTGCAAATTTGAGAATGCTTTTATAAATATCAAAAGCCTGCTCCTGAAAACGAAGGCCGATCTCTTCAAACCGCGCTTTGTACTCCTCCGCTTCCGCTTCACTTGCATCCTTGGGTAATGGCGGTTTAGCAAAGGACTCGACGCAAAGAAGGTCCTTGCATCTTCCTAGGGTAAACAGCAGGGCGGCAAGTCGTTCGCGCGCCAGGGACACGCTTTCATCTTCAATAGCATATGCTTCGGCGATTTTGAGCGTTTTCAGATAGCTGGTAAGAGCCTGCTCCTGGTATCCTTCTACCTGTTTAAGCAATTTGGTCTTATAGACAAAGCGTTCATAGCTGTCCAGTTTGGCTGGTATCGGCGCTTCAATCGCAATCGTCACCACATCAGCATAGGTTTGGGCTACCGTAAAGGATATGCTGGTGATGCTTGAACTCGCCTTTGCATAAAAATCATTTCTCTCCTGGTATGTGGTCCCGATTTCAAGGCATTGCAGAAACAGGTCGGTGGCTCGTTCCTGGAAAGGTGCTATTTTCTGGAGCAGTTCAAGTTTGCGTCCGATGAGTGCGAATCCATCGAGTTTCTGTTTGCTCTCCGCGTCTCTGGCGATTTTTGCCAAGGCGATGTAGTTCTCCCCTGCCGCATAGGGAAGATAGGTAAGCTTCTGGCGGGAAATAAGGATGTTCTTGTCTTCAAGCTTTTCTTTGATACCGATCTTTACATTCTGCTCATGATATTTCAGCGCTTTTTGAATAAAATATTTTTCCACGGCCTGCGCAATCCCGAGTTCCAGAGCAAGCCGCTCTGCAAGCGAGAGATCAGGCTCACGCTGCTGCTTGAAAACACCGACCGCGAAATCCTCATACGCCTGACCGATTTGGCAGACTGCCCGGGTGGTCCACTCAGAGATGTTGAATTTAAGGACAAGCGAGTATGCCTTAACCGTTTCGTCCAGCAGATCGGATTTTTTTCTAAGGCTTTTTTTATATGTTTTTTTCGGAAGGGCAAGCGCTATTGCCTGCATTGTGGCATGGCTGATCTCCCCAATGGTGAACTGTGCCTTTGCCGCATAATAGGCGTTTACCGCACTTGGGTTTTTCATCCGTGCAAATGAGGAAACCGCATTGCCAAGTTCTTCAAGCGCCTCATCCTCCTTGTTCTGCATATACAGGGCAATACCGACCATGCACCGTGCCTGTATCGCCCTGGCGGCGTCGTTGCCGAAACGATTAGAAAAGAGCTGGTTAACCCTCGACACCGCTTCCCAGTTTTTCATTTTACCGTACAGTTCACCGGCACGGAACAGGATGTCGGCCGCATCCTCTGAATCGGGAAACAGCTGAACCATCTTCTCAAATGTTGCCGCGGCCTCCGGCAGTTTATCGGCATTTTCAAATGCGAATCCGGCGTTGTACATGGCAGTTGGTGCAAGTTCTGACCGGGGATACCTGGCCACCATACGAAGATAGGACTCTGCCGCCAGGTCCCACTTGAGTAGTTTCGCGTTAGAAATGCCGATCCGAAAAATCGCCTTAGGAACAAGTTTCGACTCGGGATATTTTTGAAGCAACTGCTGGAGCGTCAGAATGACGTGGGACCACTCAGCCTGTTTTTCGTAACAGTGGCTGGCATTGAACATGGCAACATCGGCAATTACCGCTTTGGGAAACTCCATTGCGAGACGCTTGTACTGGGAAGCCGCTTCCTTGAATCGTTTCTGCTCCTCAAGTTGTTCAGCGCTCCTGAAAATCGATTCCGCGATTCGTTCAACCGCCTCACCCTTGTTGACCCCTTCAACATCCATGGTGCTGAGTTTGCGGTACCATACCTGGGCGCTGTCAAAATTCTTTTCTTCATAATATCCCTGTGCGATCATTTTAACCGCGTCCACGGACGTCGGCGTATTGGGATATTGTTCAAGCAAGTGCAGATACGTACTCCTACTTTTTTCAAACTGGCGGTTATTGTAGTACAGCGATGCTTTGATGGTCAGCACATCCATTATTTTCGGGTTGTTTGGATTGACCGCGATATAGTTATCACACGCCTTGATGAGCAGCTGTGACGCCGGTGAAAGCTTGTGCGCAACCGCGCTATCCGCCACAGCTTTACGCGCGACAGCCGTGGAGTCCGCCGTTGCTGCTCGCTGGTCTTGTTGATCCTTAAGCGTGGAAGCTGTATGGGAAGGAGCAGAGACGCAGCCGCAGCAGACAAGCGCACCATGAATGACGGCCCAGAGGACCACAACGGGCAGCCATCGCGGTAAGTGTCTGTACAACGTGCCGGTACGTTTCATGGTGCTTTCCCTGTACGGTTCCGTTGCCGGTTGCATGCTAACGGATCGTTCCCTCCTGTTTCAACAGATTCTGTGAAGCGACAATGGCGTTCCATGCCGCCGTTTCCCTGAATTTGCTATCCGGATACCGCTTTGAAACCGCGATATACTCTTCGGCCGCTTTCAGGTAATTACCCAGCGAGAACTCTATCTCCGCGAGGTTGTAATGGCATTCGCTCGCGCGGGGTGATGACGGGTAAAAACGGATGAAATCAGTGTAGACGTCTCGCGCGCGTACATAGGCACTGGTGTCGTTTTTCTGCAGTGCGAGCTGGTGAAACCCGATGGTTGCCTCATAGAGCTGTTTCTCCGCGATGCTGTCGGCGTCATGAATTGCTTCCGGATCGCTCTGTACCTTTGCCCATTTGCTCTTCTTATTGTATTTCTTCCAAAAATCGAGTTTCATCTTGTTCGCCTCCTCGGGCGTGGTGTTGCGTTCAAGGGTGGCAAGAAACTCGTTTTCCACACCAGGCATGTTGCGATAGGCCGGATTCATCTTCAGAAGTCTTTTGTAGGTCTTTACCGACATATCGTATCTTCCCTGATCCTTATACACTCTAGCGAGGCGGTGAAGGATCTGGCTGCCTCGGTCAGGATCGCCCAGCTTTTTCGCGAATATCGTCGCCCGTTCAAGTCCTTTCTCTCCTGTCATATCTGCCTCGCTAAAGGATATCGCGACATAATCCATTGACTCCTTTTCCAGGAGACCCTTTGCGCCCTTCCCTCCGCCGAGATCAACGAGCGCGAGAAAAGAGCTGATCGCCTTTTCAGGATTTGACAACCGGTATTGCGACCATGCCAGCTTATAAAGCGCCTCGTCGAACCATTCCGACTCGGGATACTTCATGACTGATTGATAGCACTGAATGGCTTTTGATAGATTGCCTTTGTCGAACATATATTCGCCCGCATACATCCAGGCCTGGGGAGCATACGGACTTTTTGGAAAATCAAGAGACACTTTTTCCATATGAACGAGCGCGCTGTCGAACCGGACGTGGTCGTTGAAGCACCATGCAAGACTGTAATGAGACGATGCCGCAGCCGTCGATACCGGCGCGAGTCTGATCGCATTCCTGAATTCCCCCATGCTCGCCGTGTGATCGATTCGCGGCGGTTTTGGCTCTGCCGGAAGATCAAGTTTTTTTCCGTTCCGGTACTGCCTGATGGTGCGGTCATATTCGCCGCGCGTTTTTTCATAGTGTTCAAACGCCTTGCTGTATTTTTCGTTTTCCCGGGCATAATACAGTTCACCAAGCTGATAGTGGAAATACGCGGCATCCGCGCTGTCCATGTCGCGTTTCAGCTGCGATTGAAGCTGTGCGGTTAACCGTTTATGCCAGGCCCTTTTCATCTTTTCTTCAACATTCAATAGCGAATCAAGAATTAGGGCATAATGCTTCTTACTCTTTTTAATGACCGCCCTTGAAATCGAATCGGTTTTTTTGGAAAAAGGTTTTGCCGCTTCCTGTTGATAATAGTTAAGCTGCGATTTCTGCCAATTAAGGTATTCCCGCTCAAAACGGAACCGCTCAATCATTGCTTCAGTCATGAACCCGGAAGATTTTGTGACCACCACCTTTATGGATGCTTGCATCTTTTTCCTATGGGTAATCATTGCTTCCGCATCATCATTCCTTGATGTGCTGGTTGCCGCCATGATAACAGAATCGAGATAGTGCAGCAGTTGCTCCCGTTTTTCTGTAAACGTCACATTCTGAAACGACCCTGTTGAATAATGCTTGGAGATGAGTGTCCCCACCCGTTCAATACCGTTGTAATAGGACACGATGTTTTCGTACGCCTCTCTCGGCTCCGCCTTGATCCTGCCGAGCAGCTTGGTAAGCTCCCGTTTGGCCTCCCCGATTTTCTTGCTTTTCCTGCCGCTCCCCTCGAAATCCTGTCTACGATCGATTCTTTCAAGCAGCTCCTTAAGGCGTTGTTCCTCTTTCGTCAAATATAACACTTTTTTCCATTCATACTGCGCTTTGTATAGGTACCGCTTGGCAAGAACGAGAAACGCTTCGGCCGCATAGGGGGATTCCGGTGCCTGGTTGATGAGTTTACGAAGCGTCGTTTCGGCCTTATCGTTCATATCAAGGGAAAGATAACACCATAAAATGCCGTAAAGCGCCCGCTCGAATTCAGTATTGCTGTTAATGAGGTTGTAAAAAAGCGACAATGCCTTTTCGTAACGGCCAAGTTCGTAGGTGGTCTGCGCAATAGCGATACGCAGTTCCCTCGCGGCGACCCGGTCGATGTCAGAGCGAGCGGTGATTTTCATTGCGCTTTCAAAAATCGAAAGGGCGGTGGAGGGATCGTTATCTGCCAGATACGAGCGCCCGAGCGCATGCATAACGTGCAATGCATACGGAGCGGTTCGCTCGACAAAAGACGCCAATTTTACATAGGCATCCTTTTCCCCGAGCTTCAAGCCGCTCTCCATGCTCATCCAAATAACCATATTGCGTTGCTGACCGTTCCATATGGTTACATCCATTTTTTGGCATTCCTCCCACAAGGTATCGTATTGCCCGAGTGCATACAGGGCCTGCATTCTGTACAAGCTTCGCTGCGCTGCGGTTTTTCCGTCTTCCCGAAGGTGCTTTGCCGTGATAAGAACCTTTTCATAGTCTCCGGACCGTAACGCGATCCGCGCGGAAAGACCAAGCAGGGAACCCATATCGATCTTCCCTTTATACCTCGCGGTGACCTCGGCAATCTTGCGCTCACACAACGGAATTTTATTTTCCTTCGCATACCCCTTGATACGGTGAAGCTCGACTGCGTACATTTCGTGCACATGCTGTTTCGATGCCCTGCGGGCCAGGGTATCTTTTATCATTGCCAGCTTCTTGTAATAGACCTCCGACTGCTGGCCGAGATTGGCCTTGATAATTGAAAAAAATTCTGCCGATTCCTCCGGCACCATTGAATGCTCCGCTCGTATGCCAATCCCGACCATCATCGACGTGAGCAGGGTATCCGAACTCTTCCAGAGCGTATCGACATCATGCTTGACGGAAAGCATTTCCTCAATTCGTTTCATATCTCCTTGTTCAAGTAGTTCGAACATGCTTTGAACGGGCTGCCCCACCACCATCTCCCGTAATATTTCCAGTGCGTCAAGAAGCGGCTGCCTGAGCGCCTCAATCCGCAGGGTAAGCTGTGCATGCCGTTTTTCCAAGCGCTCAATTTTTTTATCGTAACGGATAAGATTAGTCTTGTTGAGGCCGGTCAGTTCCGCCGGGAACAGCTCAAGGTCCCGCAAATCCGCAAGAACATCGGCGATGCCGTTCAGCTCCCGTCGAAGAACGCCGATTTTATGCCACTCCGCACCGAACCGGGTCGTCATGTTTTCGCGCACCCGCCACACCTCGGCCTGTTTGTCGCTTCGGGCAAAACCCGCTCCATGCTCCAGGCCGGGAAACAGGCCCGCTGCGATAAACAGCGTCATAATGCAGATTCTGGTGCTGAATGTTTTCATCGTTACCGCGCTAGGTGCTTGCAGCTCGACACGTATGGCTTCCCGTTACCATGGCATGGGTACCGGCAACCGGGCCCAACAACTACTCTTGCTGCTTTTTCATTTCTTCCTTTCGCTTCCTTATCTTCTCCAGCCGTTTTTCCTCATCATCCTCCGGCTCAACATTGGTTGACTCTTCAAAACTCCTGAGCCGGTTATCGATATCAAGGCGGTTTTTCTCCTTGGTATTTTTTAATAGCAAAAAATTTCTCATCATTTCCGCGCTGGTCATTTTATACCGGAGAGGAAAGGTAAGGGACCCAACAATCTTCCATTTAACAAACCAGGGATCAAAGGGGTTCCTTATATCGTGGGACACCTCATAGGGGAAAAGATCGGCGCGTTTCTGATCCAAATGGGTCTGGTCCTGCCGGCTCATTTTCGATTCAACATTCATGCTGGTGAGCAGCGGCAGCGCAACGGAAAGCGTAATGCCGTTTTTATAGCGCACATTTCCTCCGACAACCAGATACATAGGGTTTTCGCTGAACCAGACAAGAAATTCCTTATCACCGGCTTGGGCAAACCTTTTCGGGCCGGTGAAATTATTGAATGCCTCTAACGAGTATGCAGCAAAAAAATCATAATCATATCCGCTGTAAACGACCCCCACATCACCTAAGAACTGATAATTATTTATATATTCTCTTTCAAGCGGCACACGGGCACCTAGATTAATGAGGAATCGCAAGGGAAGAATGGTCATTTTAGAGATTAAATCGACATCAAATAAAAATTTGCCTTCAAAAATGCTGCCCTTGGTTACATACCCTTCCGGCATGAAACCGATGTAACCGCCCAACGTCGGCGTGGTATTGGTAAAACGGTACAGATAGCGGGCATTACAGCCGAACCCCAGCAATCTCAGGTCCTTGTTGTTCGGCCAGGTCAGCTTCAGATCGCCCGCCACCCACCCCGGCATTTTAAAGGCCCATGTGAGGGGACGAGATTCAATAGCCACCGAGGCAACATCGAAAAACCCGGCACACACATATGCTTCAGGAAAGGCACGCGCGTTAAACATCCAGAATCCTTCACGCTCGGCACCGGCATCATCGGTTTTTAATGGCGGGTCATCCCACACATGGCCGATGCTGGCAAGCGATATCCAGATATTGCCGGACCCCAGCGTGTTCGAGGACATGCAGCGATAAAATGACTCGCCGCGCATACGTTTCATTTCAGCCTGCCCGATTACATTTGCACATACCCCGGCGCAAACGACGACCACACACCCTGTTCGGACAACATGAGCGAAAGATCTTGCGTTGCGTGTTCGCCGCATTGCCGTATCATCAACATGAATCATGCGAAATCTTTTTCCTTCCATTGCTATTCGATCTCTTCTAACAGCTGCTCAATCTCCTCCATTTTCTTTTCTATTTCTTTTCGCTTCTGAAGCTCCGCCTTTTCCTGCTCGGAATCAGGAAATTCCGACTCTATATGCAATGACTTGAATGCTTTGTCCAGTCCGCTTTCGACCCGTTTGCCCTGCTCAAAACTTGAGGTAATCTTATCTTTCTTTTCCGCCTTTTCCCTCTCCAAAAACACTAGCGTCCGTATCGCTTCGGTGTTGGTCTCCTTGTACAGCAGGGGAATCTCGCACCAAAATGATGCCCGAACATATGCTGCAGGCAGCGGACGGAGTTCTTTGAGCTTCTGGTATGCCATTACCCGGAAACTGCCCAGCAGGCTTATGATTCCGAAGAGACGGTATCGTACACCCGGCTCAAACCAAGCGATACGCTGGAAATAGGATGAATCACCCCTGAAAGAACCGCTTCTTTTTTCCTTGTAGAATCCTGCTCCAATGTCAATAAAATAGCTATGCCGGTACTGTTTCCATTCAAACCCGGACACGGCACCAATCTGCTCATAGCGATGAAGCAACAAGGGTTCGTCGACAAACGAAACGGCGAAATAGGTTTTGAGTGGAATGGTCTTGAAAAAGGCAAGCCAGTCCAGATCAATGACTCCCGAAGGCAGCATGAACGGACTGTATTCCGGTTTGCCGCTCGCGGCTGATTCGCTTAACGTATCTGCGGTTGTGGAAAGGAAAAGATCCCCGCTGATCCCGATCCCAATAAACCGCAAACGGTCATTGCCCGGCGTGGTAAACTGAATATGGGCCTCAGAGGTACCCAGCCCTGCAAAGTTGGTGAAAGAGGTCGCGGCTTTCAGCTCAATAATATTTGAGACGCCGACATGCAGACCGACCGTTGGATCGATACGGGCTCCGCCGGGTCCATAATTGCCATACGTACCGGTGGCAACCGTAATATTGCCGTTGCCTATAACATTCGAGGCGTCAATGTTCATGGTGCCTTCGTTCCTTCCCCGCTTGACGGTTGATCCGGCCCAGACCGACACGCAGAGAATGCATATCATGGCTGCAAGCAATAAACGACAGCGGCTTCGCATCAACCCCGGCCTTCCCGTGAAACGATAAAATGCTCCTGTTGTCGGCCTTTCTGGATAACCGGGATCAGGACGGTCTCGTTAAACCGTTTACCGTTTCGCCTCAACTGCTTCTTAAAACCGACAAGCGCAGAGAGGTCGGCTTCTGAAAAAAGCCTCCACCCATTGTAATTTCTCTGCTCCGAGATATGGAGCGCCGGATCCACCAGCCATCGCTTGAGCGTCGAAACGGAGATACGCAGCCGTCGAGCGACTTGGCCGGTTGTGTAGAACTTTGGCATAACAGGTTCCTCCTGGTATTTATATTTATAAGAATAGTACTATTGTCTTTTCAAATAAAATGGATGTGGAAAATACCTCCCGTAGTGGTTCGTTTTATGAATACATACTTTATATTGTATAACTCATAAAGCTCTGGCATTAAAGAGAATAACATATCCGCAAAACCCAGTCAAAAACCCGGTTTATTCCATAACAATTATATCGTAGAGAAGGTGGTTTTTCAATTGAATGTCAATATGCGTCCTATGTACAGCCGGAAATGCCGTTTTTTCTATGGAAAAATTCATGACAACAATGGCAGGCACTGTTCAGAACAGAGAAGAGCCACCGTCAAAACCGGCCCTCTTTTGGCCGGTTTCAGTCAGTCGAACAGTAAATACCGGCAATTATTATAGAATTGGGGAAAAGAGATAATTAATTTTATGGGACGCATGATAAAAAAAATCATGAACGCTCTTCTTTCCCCATTGCACCTCACCATCGGCCGACGGCTTCCCGGAGGACTTCTCATCGACCCGGCGCGGCAGCATCTGTTCGAATATGCCTACCGAACCGTTCGCTCCAACACCATGCTGAACCGTCAACGCCTTTCACTGCTCTTTGAACTTGCCGAGCATTGCACCAAGGCGAGCGTTACCGGCTCGTTTGTCGAGTGCGGGGTATGGAAAGGCGGAGCTGCCGGGATGATATGCTGCGCGCTTCAAAACACAACCCAGTACCGTGATCTGCATTTGTTCGATGTGTTTGATGACATCGGAGAACCGGACTGGCGCATTGATGGCGAGCGCGCAATTCGCGAGGCCGGGGGAAAGGAACGGGCGCAGGGACGACTTCAGCCGTTAAAGGGAATATATAACCGTGTGGGCGGACATGGAACCGAAGAGGCATGCCGTGTTCTTCTCGAACAGGGGATCGGCTGGCCATCAGAGCGGATCCATGTTCATCAGGGCTGGTTTCAGGAAATCCTGCCGCGGGTGAGCATAGAAATCGGACCGATTGCACTTTTACATCTTGATGCCGACTGGTATGCGTCCACCAAAATTTGTCTCGATACCCTGTATGACCGTGTTTCCAAGGGCGGGTGCGTGGTCATCGACGACTACGGTGGATATGACGGGTGCAGAAAGGCGGTTGACGAGTTCCTTGTCAATCGTCGCTTGCAACCGTTTCGTAACCATGTCGACGAGGAGTGCGTGTATTGGTTCAAGGAGTAAAAAACCACTTGAATTTTTTTTCTTTAGCGGATATAATGGAAAATGTCGGTCCCGTGCGAAGCTCATAACTTAAAGGAGGTGTGACACCGTACGGGATGAAAATACGTTTCTGACCCGGGTATTCTCGTACTACCCGGAAGGGTCGGCGTGTGCCGCAAGGAGCCCCATACCGGGCGAGTTTGTTATTAATAGAGATCGCCCCACAGGAAGACCTGCAATCGCGGGGGCAGCTGGTTCGCCCCCAGTACCAATCGAGCGGGTGCACCTGGGATGCGGCAACAGGCGGCGCGCGAAAGATGCAAGAAACACTATGAAAAGGAAGGTGTAAACGCCTTCCTTTTCTGTTTTCGCGGCCATGCTTAAAAAGAAACACCCGTGGTTTTCAACTCCTCACCAGAAAACACCCATGCCATGGGATACCCCCGGCTTGAAATAGTAAAGAGTGGACTGACTGTTTTGGGAAACAGCAAACGATCAGCAATAAAATTATAGCGATTCAGTAGAAACAACGTTGAACAGTCATAGCGCACCTGGGACCGCATGCAGATTTTACCCTGCCAGGCAAGCTCCTTTTCAACATCCCGGGAATACTGCAACGAATCGCTTATCACATACTTTATGTCAAATGGCAGCTCCCCTGAAAACGTAAGATAGTCTCCCGCATAATAGCTGTACAGGGTAAGTCTGTTGCGTTCTGCGCACACGCGGTCTGATCCCGACACAAGCAGTGCTTCAATTTTCCTGCCCGCCAGCATGACGCCCTCTCCCCACCCGCACCAGGAGGGATTACCTCGCGTCGGTTCCGGTACAACATCGGGAAATGAGGACCAGAACGGCCTGAAGCTTGAAAAAACCGGCCGGAAGGGTATGACCTCTACAACAAGCACCATAAGTACACATAGTGTCAGGAGCCACGCCCGTGCAAGGGAAATGCGTGCGAGGGTACGAGTGAAATGGAGGACGACGATAATGACTATGCAGAACAGAGGAATATTAAAGTAACGGTTCCCCACAGGTAGCTGTAAAGCGCCCCATACCACAGGGACCAGAAAGAAAGCACCAAGCGCCGCGCTCTCATACCAGGGTACCGGAATGCGTCCGCTTATCATACGCCTCACCACTATTATTGTCAGAATCATGCACCAGAACGCAGTCGGCAGCGCATTTACAAATACCGCACACGCATAACCAATGGAAGCCAAAAAATGCGCGGCCGGCGCGGTCGTGCCGAAGTGGGTCACTATATTGTTAAAAGGTTTTGTATGGAAAAAGGGAAGATCCGCTCCCGGTGCAAGATAGCAAAAATAATGGCGGACCGTATAGGTGGAAACGATACCGATACAGAGAATCGCAAAAGGTAAAAACCGGGAACAGGCAACGACGAGACGTTGCCATTGGTCCTTTCTGGCGGTTATGCGGCAAGCGATTCGGTACCCGGCAAGCAGCGCGCACGATCCTGCCCAAACCAGGAGAAGGAAAAGCCCAAGCAAGATCAAATGGCGGGTATAGGAAAATCCAACAGCGACATCTATTCCGCATGCAAATCGCAAGAGCGGTAGAACAAACCCTAAAAACGGATCAATGGTGCGCACCACAAACGATCGCGGAAAATCGCCGCTGCCTGAAAGACCGACGATTGCGACGCAAAACAGACCGGTTGCGAGAGCACCGGCAACACCTCGAAGACTATGAAAAAACACTGTACCGAGCGCACCTGCGCTTAAGTGACGTGTAAACACGACACCATACAGGAGAAAGCATATAAGCAGGATTGGCGACGCCGATACCTTTTCCTGGGCGGCAAGGTAGGCGCAAACCACGGCAACAATCGCACGTATGCCGGATCGCTTTTCCTGTGCGTCGGCCATGAACAGAAGCGCAAGGCACCCGCACAGCATGCTGAGCAGGTCATAGTTGAACACCTTGAAAGAAAAAGCTGCAACCGGGAGTAACAATGTCGCGTAAAAAAAAAGCAGCGAATAGAGAAAAAAAACCGGTTGTGCAGAGAGCCGGAAAAAAAGAACGCGGTGCATGATCAGCAACAGAATAAAACCGAGAAAAAAATGACCGAGCTTGAGCATCATTTTCAGGTGTGTATCGCCCGGCATGAAAACCGCCCGTGCAATCCGGGAAAACGCCCCTAAAAATGCGTCGCTGGTACGGTTTCCCATTCCGTACCACTGTCCCATATAGTGAAAATCCAAGTCCGCGGTCTCCCGGATTATGTAAATCTCGTCAAAGGTCAAAAACTGTGTCGTGATTTCAACCGGGAAGTAGAGCGCTGGGGCAATCGCGCACGCAAGTACCAGCGAACGCTTCACCTGCCGTATACAGAAATAAAAATAGCCGGCAAGAACGGCAAACAGCACGAAAAGAAACAGTATTTCCGGAAGGTTCATATTACCACAGCAACGTCGCGTATCGTATGTCGCACAACCGCATATTCACCGTTAAATGTCTTCGCCGGCATTCCTGAAACCGACAGATGAATTGTATCATGACGGTGAGGAGGCGTCGATTTTCTCCTTGCGCAGCAAACTGACAATAATAATCATACATAACGCCCCAAAAAATGCCGGGATTAACTCATACACGCCGGTGCTCTCCTTGAGCCACAATTTCCATACGATAACAATCAGCGTGCCGGAGATCATGCCGGTAACAATCCCGACCTTCCTTGTTCTCTTCCAGTAAAGGGATAAAATCAATGCCGGCCCGAATGATGCGCCGAGCCCGCCCCACGCAAACAGAACCAGCCAAAAAACCAGATCCTTGGCAGCAGAAGCCAGGATCAGCGCGACGATCCCGGAAAGAACAACCACGATCCTGCTCAAAAGGAGCTTCTGCTTCTCCTCAAGGACACCCTCTTTTCTGATGACCTTTTCATACAGATCACGCACAAACGTGGACGCCACGACCAGAAGCTGAGAATCCGCCGTGGAAAGGATTGCGGCAAAAATACCGCCGACCAGAATGCCATACATTATTGGACCAAAGTACTGTGATGAAAGCACCAGATAAACCATTTCTGGATCATTGTCAGGAAGATGGGCAAGATCGGGAACCGCAATCCTGCCGATAATGCCGATACACAGCGCCCCCATGCCGAGCATGATATTCCAGAATGTTCCGATAACTGCCGAATGGGTAAGGTTCCTTGCATTGTTGATTGACATATACCGGACAACGATATGCGGCTGGCCCGGCGAACCCAGACCGATACCGACAAATCCAAGCATCATGCCTGCTCCAAGGGAAAACGGATTGAAATACCCCGGTTTCATTCCATCTACCATTCCGGCAACAACGCCGGGCCCACCAAGCTTCATGACGCCAACAATCGGCAGAATCACCAATCCCAGAAGCATGATGACCGCGCGCACGACATCATTGTAGGATACCGCGACAAAGCCGCCAAGAACCATATAGATTAGAATCAGCAGGCCGGAAATGATAAGCGATGAGACGAACGGGATATTCAGCGCCGTTGAAAGGGTCTTGGCGCCCGCATTAAACTGTGCCGCCACATACGCTATGATGAAAATAGTTATGATGAAAACCCCGGTTATACGAATTAAATTCCTTGTGTCGCGAAACCGTGATTCAAAATAATCAAGCAGGGTGATCGCACCTGTCGCCTGGGTCTCGTTTCGCAGCCTTTTCCCTATATATATAAATTGAAGCGCTTCCACCGTGATATATCCAACAATGGCCCATACGGCGCCAAGGCCGAGCGAATATGCCATACCGCTCACCCCGAGCACCAGCCATGACGACCGTCCTGAAGATACGGCGGACAGCGCAACAACAAATCGTCCCATTGCCCTGCCGCCCACAAAAAAATCAGCCTGATTCCTGGTCTTAAACAGCGCATACAGGCCTATGGCAAGGGGAAAGAGCAGGGTAAGGATAAAAATGGTGAGCGCGACAGGGTCTCTCAGCTTCTCATACACATCCATAACTATCCATCCTTACCTGTTGTGCTTCGACGCGCAGCGACCGGACCTTGCAATGGAGAATCCATAACTCGCAAACGGCCATAGATATCAGGAAAATAAATAACGGAATGTAATATTCCGGAAGGTACGCTTCTTCATGAAGAATGGAAAACCCGGCAGGAAAACGGTGATCGTGGAAATTATAATGGTTTCACCCTGAAGAATCTGTTTTTCTTCTTCTTCTTAAACAGCCCCTTGAATCGTGGGCTCGTGTGAGGAAGGGGACCGCCCACAGCGCATCGCTTGGTATAAAGATAGGTTGCGATGTTCTTCATGTCCTGAGAGATGGTGGTGCAGGAAAGTGAAAACGGCGGCAAGGCAACGGTATGGTTCGAATCATTAAGAATGCCTGAAAATGCAAACCGCACACGATAATTGTTCGTCGTATCCCAGTTGACCGTAAAGATACTGACGTTGTCCGCAGAATCCTTGTACGCGTACACCCTGACATGGTCATTCACCTTTTCGCAATGAACGCATATCGGCTTTATATAATCGGAGAACAGCTTGTAGGTGAAAAAAATGGGATTCTTCCGCGATGCGATAAAACCGAGCTTCCACCCTTCCCTGATTCCCCATGGCATGATGGAAAAAAGGCCGTTCTGGCTGCTCGATACGCCGATAAAATCGGCAAACCAGAGTCCTGCTGCAAAGGTACCCGGTGATGCGTCATGTATGGACTTCTTCGGATCGCCGTCCCAGGTGATGTTCGTCTCACCGATCACCAGCGGAAGCGTCTTTCCTTGTGCGTTTTTATCGATAAGCAACCGTGTCTGCCGGTAAAAATCCACGATCTCATCGTACTGCCTCCTGACGCGCTCATAGGTGCATTGACCCGCGGTCAACGGGTAGTAATGAATCGAGATCATGTCCATATTGTCTTTACACTTGGCCACAAAATCCGGTACCCACCCGTCCCGGTTCCATGAATGTTCAAGGCCGGTGATGATGATGTCGGGGAATTGTTTTTTGATCGCCGACGCAACGGCATTGAAGTCCCTGCAATAATCAGCCACCCCGTAGTCGGCACAATGTCCTGCCCGGTATTCGGGATTCGTCGCAAGATTGGAAGCGTAAATGTCCGGTTCGTTGCCGATCGACACATGCTTGAGACCGCCGATTGTCTTGAAATAGCTGATCATATCGAGCGCGATTGCGATCCGCTCGTCAGTCGTTTTCTGGCCTGCTATCTGCACCTGCAACAGCGGCTGAGCGCCGATCTTCTGCGCATAGCGGTTGAATTTAGCCATGTACCCGTTGATCAGCTTGTCTGGATGCCCGAGATCCGCCTGCATTCCGCCAAAACGCAGCAAGGCAATGTTAAGTTCCCTGACCTGCGATTCCGTGCCGCTGACCAGGTCCCCCCAGCTCGGGCACCACTGCCAATAATTATGGCCGAAAAAACAGCCGGAGAGCGAGCTCATGACCGTGTCACCACGTATGGATGCGTTTATAGTGCGTGATGAAGGCGATGCTGCGATTGCGGAACATATAAAAAGGACCGAGACCACCCGCGCGCCAATATACCAATTTCTTGATCCCTGGGTCAGGAACATCACCGCGTTCCCCGACGCTTCAAAGCGCTGTTCTCAGGCAATGAATACCATTTCTTCGCCATCACCCCAGCACCACCTCAACCGTCACCGTCTCCCCCTCCTTTGCAAGCGGGATAAGGATGCCCTTCTGCGACACGCCGTTCACCGTGAGCGAGGAGACGCCTCTGTTTGTATGGGCCGGATTCTTTACCGAAATACGGTATGCAGCACCCCTGAATTTCCGCTCGGCGGTAAAACCGTCCCATGATGATGGAATGCAGGGATCAACCATGAGGCCGTTGTAGGAGGGCCTGATACCGAGAAGGTACCCGGTCACGGCCTGGTAGCACCACGATGCGGTACCCGAGAGCCAGGAGTTGCGCCCCAGGCCGAACTGCGGGTGCTCGTTACCAAGAATGTTCTGTGCATATACGTACGGCTCGACCTCGTATTCGTCAATATTATCGTTCTTTTTCGCCGGATTGATCTGGTTATAATAATCATAGGCATGATCGCCGCTGCCGAGCAGCGCCTCCGCGATCACGACCCAGGGATTGGTATGCAGGAAAATGCCGCCGTTCTCCTTTGCGCCGGGCGGATAGGTGCTGATGCCGCCCTTTGACGGATCAAACCCGTCAAACCCCGGGGTGGAGAGCTTCAGTCCCTTGGAGGTATTGAGCTGGGCGCGAGCCGAATCGAGCGCGATCCTGCCGCGTTCCGCGGATGCAAACCCCGCAATGACCGGCCATGACTGGGCATTGAGATAGATTTTGCCGTGCTCGTTTGCGCGCGAACCCAGGGGCGTGCCGTCGGCGTCGAAGTAGCGGACGTACCACTCACCGTCCCACGCCTGATCGTTTACCCGGCTCTTCATTGCGCTGTAATCAGCTGAATACTCGTCGACCCATCCCCTCTTTCCCAGCACGCCGGCCAATTCGATCATTTCAAGAAGCGCCTTGCCGTAGAGGCATGCGTTAAAGATCGATTCCGCTCCGGCGCGGAGGTTCACGCAGTCGTTCCAGTCCGCGAACCCGAGCAGGGGCAGGCCGCGCGCGCCCCGGTTCTCCTGAGTAAAATGCAGTGCCCGGCGGAGATGGTCGATCACGTCTCCCGTATCAACCGGGCCGCCCTTGCGGTTTTTCTCGTAGTACGGCACCCTCTCCCTCAGGAAGGCCAAATCGCCGCTTTCCTTGACGTATGCGGTGACGGCGAGCACGATCCACAAATGGTCGTCGCCGTAGTACCGGGGGCGGTCCGGAAGCTCGTGCGCGTCGCCCATTGACGCCTCCATGCTCAGCGGGTTGAACTGGTGCATGGCGGACCCGTTGCAGCGCTGCATGGAAAGAAGTTTTCGCAGGAGCCCCTTTGCCTCGCCGGGCATATGGCCCGCCACTCCCATCACATCCTGCGAGCTGTCGCGAAACCCCAGCCCTCTCGTCCCAAGCCCAAGCTGGTAATAGGAAAGATACCGCGACCAGTTGTACGTGACGAAGCACTGCCGCGGATTGTGTACATTGATCATGCTGTTCAGCGCTTCGTCGGGCGTGTGCACCTGCATGGTGCCGAGATAGCGGTCCCAGAACGCTGCCAGGGCCAGGATGCTTGCATCGACTTCCGGTCCGCTTCTGAACCGTTCGATCAACGGCATGGCTTTTTCAACGCTCGCTTCCTGGCCGAGCAGGGTAATGATCCGGCGCTCCTCGCCCGGTTCGAGCACGCCGAGGCGGTGCATGAGCGCGGCGATGTTGTCGCCGCGGCTGGCCTCGTAATTGTCAAGCTCATCCCCCTCGAGCATGAGCGGCCGCTTCCACGTCCCGTATTCATTGTCGCCGAGAAACCGCTTCCGGTCGGTGGCAAATGATGATGCGGGAACGTTCGACGTAAAAAAGTTGACGTTCGTGTCGCGCTTCATGAACGCATACTGGATCAGTACGCGCAGATTGGAGCCGTCGGTCCTGCAGCGGGACTGCATGGTCTGCGGCACCCAGTCGGCGTTGGTGTACTGCTTGACCGCATCAAAATGGGTATACTCGATGACGGGAATGCTGTCTATGTCGAGCGGTGCAGGGGAGATATTGGTGATCCGAATATCGCGCAGCTCAACCTGCGCATCGAGCGGAACGAAGATGCGGCAGTCGGTCCGCACACCAGAAAACTCCGTGATGATGCGGGTGTAGCCCAGGCCCACGCGGCATTCGAACCGGTCATACGGGTCGAGCGTGGGCACAAAAAACGGCGAGAACACCCGGTAGCCGCCCTTCCCCCTGATCCGGCAGTACAGGGTCTCGCCCTTGAACTCGGACGACGGCATCTGCTGGATATACTTGGTGATGCGGTTGAGCGACGGATCTCCCTTACAGATAAGCGCGCCTCCGGTATGGTCTACAAAACCGCCGAACGCGAGCGTGCCGATGTAGTTGATCCATTTAACCGGCGTTTTCGGATTGGTGATTACATACTCCCGCGCCGCATCATCAAAGTAGCCGTAGTTCATTGTATTTCCTTTTTGCTTAGCTCCCCTTCCCCCTTCTCTTTTTTAAAGGAGAGGGGGGATGGGGTTGGGGGATGAGGGGTGAGGTTACCCCATCTCCACATCCACCCGGTGTTCTTTACCGTCGGTCATGACCGGAATGACCTTCCCTTTCATGGTAACGCCGTCGACGGTCAATCTTCTGACCCCTTTGCTCACCTGCGACGGATTCCTGACCGTTATCACAAAGGTCGCACCGCGGAATTTCCTCGTTACCGTAAATCCGTCCCAGGCGGACGGTATGCAGGGGTCAATGACTAGGCCGTCATAATCAGGCCTGATACCGAGTATCCACTGCGATATCGCCACAAAATTCCATGCAGCGGTACCGGTCAGCCAGGAATTTTTCGCTTCACCCGGCGTGCCCGCGGCGTCCTTTCCGGCGATCATCTGCGAGTACACATACGGCTCGGTGCGGTGAGTATCGCTGATCTCTTCTCGGTAGGCCGGCGCAATACGGGTATAGTAATCAAACGCCCGTTCTCCCCTGCCGATCATGGTCTCGGCAATCATGATCCAGGGATTATTATGGCAGAAGATGCCCGCGTTCTCCTTGTAGCCGGGCGGATACGACGAGATCTCACCGAGCTCGACATGGTAGGTCCGGTACGCCGGATTCTGGAGCACAATCCCATGGGGCGTTGCCAGCCGCTGCGCCACCGCATCGAGCGCCTGCCTGGCTTGGCCGGATCCAATGCCGATCCCGGCCATGACGCAGTAGCCCTGCGGCTCTATGAATATCTGGCCTTCGGCGCACTCTTTGCTCCCGACTTTATTGCCGTAAAAATCATAGGCTCGAAGGAACCAGTCACCGTCCCACCCGTGCTCAAGCACGGTTTTAAGCATCCGTTCCACCTCGGCACGCGCGCGCTTTGCTTCCCGGATCAGGCCCTTTTTTTCACAAAGTCTCGCGTATTCCGGTCCCAGGCTCACGAACATGCCTGCGATGAACACCGATTCAGCGGTCCGACCCTCCCTGTTCGCCGTTGTCTGGTACGATTCGTCCGGTGTTTCCGAAAAGCAGTTGAGATTGAGACAGTCGTTCCAGTCTGCCCTTCCGATGAGCGGCAGGCCGTGCGGGCCCCGGTTGTTAAGCACATGATCAAAGGAGCGCTTGAGGTGCTCGTGCAGCGGAGCGCTATTCGCAGGATCATTGTCAAACGGCACCTGCTCGTCAAGAATGTCGAGGTCCCCGGTCTCCTTGCAATACGCGGCAACGCCGGCAATGAGCCAGAGCGGGTCGTCGTTGAAACCGGAACCGATGTCGTTGTTGCCGCGCTTGGTCAGGGGCTGGTACTGGTGGTAGGCGCTGCCGTCTTCGAACTGCGTTGCCGCGATGTCAATGATGCGATCCCGGGCGCGCGACGGCACCTGGTGCACGAATCCGAGCAGGTCCTGGTTCGAGTCGCGGAATCCCATGCCCCGACCGATACCGGTCTCGAAATAGGAGGCGCTGCGCGACATGTTGAACGTCACCATGCACTGATACGGGTTCCAGATATTCACCATGCGACGCAGCCGCGCGTCGCCGGTTTCGAGCACGTAGAGGCCAAGCAGGTCGTCCCAGTATGTGCGCAGCATGCCCATCGCTGCATCGACTGCGTTTGCATCAGAAAATCTGGCAATAAGCTCCCGTGCTCTCGATTTGTTGACGACGCCGGGGCGTTCCCATTTCTCGCTACGAGGATTTTCAATATACCCGAGCGTGAAGACGAGCGTCTTCGCTTCACCCGGTGCGAGCGATACGTCAATGCAGTGGGACGCCACCGGTGCCCACCCGCGGGCGATGCTGTTGCGCGGCGCATCCTCGGCAACCGCCAGCGGCTCGTGCATGCCGTTGTAGAGGCCGAAAAAGCGCTCCCGGTCGGTGTCAAATCCCCGCACCGGAGCATTGACATGGTAAAATGCATAGTGGTTGCGCCGCTCCCGGTATTCCGTGGCGTGATAAATGGTGGAACCATCGATCTCCACCTCACCGGTGCTGAAATTGCGCTGGAAATTGGTGCCGTCGTCCATGGCGTTCCAGAGACAAAACTCGATAAAAGAGAAGAGCGCCACGTTGCGTACCGCGGCACCTTCATTACGCAACGTCACGGCATGGATCTCCGCGTCGGCGCCGAGCGGCACCAGAAACAGCTCTTCCACGGCAAGACCGCGCCGTTTTCCGTTGATACGGGTGTAGCCGAGACCATGCCGGCATTCGAAAGAATCGAGCGGCCGCTTGACCGGACTAAACGACGGGGTCCAGTAATCCCCATCCGTTTCCCGGATGTAAAAATAGCGCCCTCCGGCATCCGCAGGAACGTTATGGTAACGATAGCGCGTGATCCGGCGCAGCCGTGCGTCGCGATAAAAGCAGTAGCCGCCCGCCTGCTGGGAGACGAGGGAAAAGAAACGCTCATTGCCGAGGTAGTTGATCCACGGGTACGGCGTGTGGGGTGTGGTGATCACGTATTCGCGGCGGCGGTCGTCAAAGTACCCGTATTTCATTGCAGCATCTCCCTGACCTCACCCCTCCCCCGCCCCCCTCCCCGCCCCTAATTAAAGAGGAGAGGGGAGGAGGGGCCGGGGGAGGGGATGAAGTTAAAATACAAACGGCTTCCGGCATTGAACAATACCGGAAGCCGCTTGAGGAACGAATGCTATTCTACCGTGATCGCGGTGATCGAATAGGACGGCAGCGTGAACTTCATCCCCTGCTTTACCTCGATGTCCTGCGCCGAATATCCCTTCTTCGCATTTTCGGATGTCAATTGCCTGACCGTACCCTTTCCGTTAAAATTCGGAATCGTTATGGTCAGTTCCGCCTTTGTCCTGGGCATCTTGTTGATAAGAAGAAGCGTCTTTTTCCCGCCGTTCACGGTGAGATAGGAGGTCACCTCCTCCTTGCCGGTTGCGGATTCGACCATTTTTCCCCGCAGGCTCTCGGACGCGAGCTTGAACGCCCAGTACGACGGCCGCGGCACGTTGTCGCCGTCAGGCGCGCCGGTCCGGGACAGGTACCCGTAATCGCCGCCCTGTTCGGTCATGTCGTTGTGCACGTCCCAGTAGTCGGCGTGGTCAACATCGTTCCGCGCAAGCACGGCAAGATAATCTGCGACAAACAGCCCGTTGACGATGCCGAGCGTCTGCGGCCCGGGCTTGAAATCCACCGAGTTCCATTCGGTGAGCCATATCTCGTACTTTTTTCCGGGGGTGCCGTACGCCTCGATCTGCTTGCGCACGGCAGGCAGAATTTCATTCAGGCTCGCGGGCGCGGCCAGCAGACCGGCGTCGTTCTCCTCCCCCGCGTGCTGAGGATAGTGGTGAACGATAACGCCGTCCGCACAGTCTTTGGTATGCTTGAACACGGTCTTGTTCCAGTCGCCCTCAAGCACCCAGACCACGGTCACGAGAATGGACGAATCGACCGCCTTCATCTTTTTAATGAACTCGGCAGCGCGTTTTCCGTACTCTTCGGCGCTGCAGTGGTTCGCATGCCAGTCTCCATAGAGCTCGTTGCCGACTTCCCAGTACTTGACCCCGGCCTTTTTCGTGACGTTGACGTGCTTCACCCACTCGGCAGCCTCGTCGGCCGTGCCGGTGCCGAAGTTCACGGTGATCATCGGCGTGGTGCCGGTCTTTTTACAGAACGCAAGGAATTCGTCGGTGTCCACCATCCAGTCTTTCTTGGCAAGCACCTCTTTCCAGTGGTCCTCGTCGGCCCGCAGACCGCCCGGATAGCGCAGCACGTGATGATTGACGGCCTTGACATAGTCGGCTGTCTTGGGTTTGAGCAGGTCGCCGTCCCAGAGCGCCACGTTGATCCCGAATATCTCCTTTTTGATCTGCGGTACGATGGTCTTTGCAAGGTCGCCCTTCACCGTCAGGGCTATCTTTTCCGGGACCGGTGCGGCCTTGACTTCGCGCTCATTGGTTAAGCGCACGTTATCCACGATAAAGACGCCTGCCGTGCCCTCGCCCGACGGTTTGAAGTCGATGGCCATGACCTCCTTGAGATCGAATTTCCCGTTCTGGACCGCGTCGGGGGGTTGCCAGTATGGGAACTTGTAAAACGTCTTGAACGGCACGAGCACCTCGGACCATCCTTTCTGGCCGCCGCAGCTCGCGATGAAGATCTCGTTTCCGCCGTCGTTTACCTGCAGATTAAGCGCTTGATACGCCTTGGACGTGTACATGTTGAACTTGATACCCCAGTGTTTTGTCCAGTCCCGCTCCTTCTCCGGCCGGTTCCGGTCCTTGTACCGGTACACGACGTCGCACCAGTCGTTCATCTTGAAGGTAATTTTCATGGCGCCGTTGCCGCCCTTTGGCGCGTCGCTCTTGACTATTTCATAAGCCACTTCCGATTTCGGGCCTTTGCTCATTTCCCAGGTCGTGTCCTTGCCGGTTTCGAAATCGTGCAGCATGACATCCGGGGCGTCCGATTTGAACGCGGCCCAGTACTGTTCAGGATCAACGTATCCCGGGATGTCCTCGATAAAGGAGACCCGATCCACATAGATCGCCACCGGCTCTCCCTCAGGAACCTTGTTCTCCCCCTTGTTGTTCGAAAAACGGATCTCGTTGAACTGGTTCCACTTGATATCGTCAACCACCTCGGCCTTTTTGTTTTCGTCCCAGTATTTTCCGGTCGACTGGAACCTGCGCAGCGGGATCATGAAGTACTTCCAGGTCGTATCGAGCTGGCCGAAATCGCCAAGCGCCACCTTGGTCTGCACCTTTTTGCCGTCCGATTCGTCATCGATCAGGCCGATATAAATGGCCGATGTTCCAGCTCCCCCTTTCGCCCAGAACGCGACGCCCGCAGCCTTGGCCTTGCGCAGCGGTTCCAGGTTATGGCTTGCGCCAGCGCCGAGCGCGAGCGTGACCCCGGAATAGTCGTTATTGTCAAGATAACAGGCCAGGATGCTGTTGTTCGTGGAGGTGGATGGCATGACCTTATACGCGGTCTTGCCGCCGTATACATACGCGAACGCACCGGCCGGCGGTGCATTGTCAAAGAGCACTTTCGCGTCCTTGACCGCCGGGCGCTTGTCCGGCGGCGGCGCGATCTTCTCCTGGCGCTCGTCCCAGTAGACCTCTTTGACCTCTTCCCGGGCCTCAAACACATTCTGCAGGATAAAGATATCGTCGACCCATATCCGGAACGAGGGATTGTCGTTCTTCTTGATCTCCACCCGGAACTCCGCCACGGCGTTCCACGCAAACCGCTCCGGTACTTCCACCCGCTTCTTGGCGTCCCAGTACACGCCGCGCTTGCCGAAATCGGCGAGCGGTATCGTGATCTGCTTCCACTCCTTTGCAATGCCGCCATAGTTCTGCATGGGCAGCCGCACCACGGTCTTTTTCCCGTCCGAGTTCTCCTCGTCAACGAGCGCGGCCCAGGCGATCTCGCCGCCGTTTTTTCCCTTGATCCAGAACTGGAGCGCACCCCTGCTGTAATAGGGCCGCAGGTCATAGAGCAGGTTGTACAGGCACACGGATCCACCGGAATAGTCTTGCGCGTCAAGGTCGAACTGGAGCGCCACCTCGCCGTTCTTGCCCGATTCTTCGGGAATGAATACCTTTGAGTCGTCGGGATACCAGTAGGCATACCCGCCGGACACGAAGTCCTCGTCAAAGAACCGGTACACCATGCGCGGATCGACCGTTGATTTGGTAACCGCGACCTTTTCCTTTATAAGCGGCTTTATCTTGAGCCATCCGGCAGAGGTGGAGGTGACAGCCACAAACAGTGCGGTGATCAGTATCGTGCTTCTCAATAAGGTCTGGTTCATAGGGTTCCTGTAGGAGTAAAAGGTAATGAGTTTTATCGTTTCTTTCGTTTACCGCCTCACCCCTCCACCCCGATCCCGCTTGCGGGATCGGGGTGGAGGGGTGAGGTCAGAATCTCACCCGCAGCGAAACATCCATAATACCCTGGGTAAAGTCGCGCGCCGTCGGCACGGCCCACCTGCTGCGCAGCAGGGCCGGATTGTCCTCGTCGTTTGCCACTGCAATCTGGCCGTAGCTCGCCACCACCTCGGCGCCCTGCGACACCCGCCACTCAAGGCCTGCCGCCCAGTGCAACTGCGCCTGGGTGCATGAGGCGGTGTCAATGGTCGCATCGTTGTTTATCATCTGCACACCGCCGATAAGAGCCGCGCGCTTGAAAAATTTCCAGTACAGACCCGCGTTGATAAATCCCGACGTGATCTCCCATGCCGGCGCATTGAGCATGGTGTCTGCCACGCCGTCGTTTATCGCCGACGACAGCACCATGCTGCCCGAGAGCTCGAGCGGGTACGGAAGCACGCCGCTCATGAACTTGCTTATATCAACCTTGAGCCCGCCGCCCACCTGCGAAAAATTCGTTGCCGGGATTTCCACCGAATCGGTCCCGTTAAACCCCTTGTACAGGTCTTTCTCCGAAAGCATGGACACGAGCGCCGTTGCCTCGACCGCCTTGCCGAGCACCGAACCCGAGAAGTCGGCCGTGATGCCCTGGCGGTTCGGGGTCGCCGGTCCGAAGGGCATGACCAGTTCCACTGACGGGTCAAGGCCGCTGCTTTCCCGTATGGTTTTCAGCTCGCTCTGATTGTACACGGTGCGGGTCCAGGAATTTTTCATGAACGGCGCCTTTGCCCAGCGGCTGGTCGCCAACTGGGGCGTGAATTTGAAAACGGTGTGATACAGCGCGTCAAACGTCGTGTAGTGCTGGAGCATATCAACATTGTCGTTTTCAAGGTTCATGACGCGCGAGGGGATAAATGCGGGCGACTGTGCAAGTTCGTTGCGGAACAGGTCGTCAGTCATGATGTATGAGGCGTTGAGGCCAACACTCCAGACATCGCCCGGCGAATATCCCGCTGCGGCATTCAACCGGATTGCCTTTCCCATAATCATTGTGTCGGGAAAGATCCCTTGATAGGAGGTATCAGGAAGGCCCGATGAATCGACGCCTATATCGACACGTCCTGAATCATCAAACCATGTTGAATCGTCAAGAGAAAACGCCGTTTCGACCCCCAGTTTCAGGGTCAGCGCATCGTTTGAAAGGAAACGGGCGACATCAACCTCTGGACGGGCCGAAACGATGTTCGTGAACTGGGCCAGGGTATCTGCCATGGTATCGCTTGCAAAGCCACGGTAATTGCCCTTGTGGTCGAACTGCACAATCCAGGACGTGCCGAGGTTGATCCCGTTAAGGAAGGTCAGGTCGAGGTTGTTACCGATAAAATAATTGGTAAACGGCCGTGCCGCTTCCCAACTGTTAACCACGAAGCTGCCGTTCGACCTGCTGGACTCAATCGAGCGGAGCCGCGCCGATGAAAAGGTGTAATGAAATTCATCGAACAGCGGTTCGATTTCCGCGTCGAAACCGAAATTGACGCCCTGCAGCAGCCGGTCATTGTCGCCCACGAACACCTCATCCATGGCGATCTGGCGCTGACGGGCGAAGATATAGGGCTCATAGAGGATGTCGATCTCCGGCGTATAGAGCGTAAGCGGGCTGTACTTGGCCCGGTAATCGCCGACATTGAACCGCAGCATGTCGAGCGCGCCGCCGTCAATGCTCAACCAACGCGTAAAGATCGGATTGGAGATGTCTGAATAGAAGTTCTGCCAGTTCTGGTGCATGCGGAACATGACCCGGCCCGCGACATTTTCATTGGGCCGCGCCTTGATGTCAAAGTCGACCGACGTGAACTCGCTCGTCTCCTTGGTTCGCCGCAGCGAATCTGCCCCGTCGCCATCGATGCCGGCCCCGAGATACTGGGACCTGAACTCGCCGCCGATGGATATGCCGGCTTTTGAGAGAATACCATCCAGGGTCTTCTGGACCTGTGTCGAGGTTTCCTCGGGAGCGGCATAGGCGCACAGCGCGCTGCCGACAACTAACATGGTCACGAATCGTTTTAGCATCATCGCTCCTTTATGAGTAAACGGAAGTCAGCTTCACTCCTCTATGCGCCCTTCTTCATTCCCTCCCCTGCGGGGACGGGACTGGATACGGACGGTTAAAACCACATCTTGATTTCGGTGGATACCACCGGTGTTGCCCAGTTGTTGTCTGGGTACTCAATATCGTCGTGCTGCATCCATTTTGCGCGGCCGTGCAGTCCCACCCGGGCCAGCATCTCCCAGTCAAACCCGATACCGAACGCATAGTCGCGGTAATCGATCGGGACAAGGGTGATATCGATATTGTCGAGCGTCACATAGGCCTTCTGCGAACGCCAGTTCTCAACACCGGCAAGACCAATAAGGTACAGTTTTTTGGTCAAAGCAACCGCAGGCTCAAATCTGACATATCCACCCCAGAGCAGCGTGTTGTCGGCTTTGTCATTCAAGGCAACCGGTGTCAGCGAGGTGGTCACCCCATTAAGCGCGCCGTAAACGCCAAGGAAAAAATCATTGGGAAATCCGATGAACGGGCCGATGTCGTACGCGGCGTCGAACTCGAGGTTGAAGGTGAATTTGCGGTGTACCGGCACATAGGGATTTTTACGAAACAGATCGGTGGATGCCGGCGACGACATTAGCATGATACTGGAATCAACCTGCTCCTGGCTCTCATACGGAACAAACGTCTCATACATGCTGAGATAATCGGATCGCAGGCCGCCTCCTTCAGGACCGACCGGACCAAGATAGGCGGTCGTCTTGAAGCTTTCGTCGCCGAGCCGTTTGACATATTTATACCCGAGCGAATGGTCGACCGGGTCGTTGCCCCAGCGGTTGTACGAAGAGTGGAAAACACTGAAAAAGTCAATGCCGTTGAGCCGGTACGGGAACGCGATGACGTCCTGGGCCGCCTCAAGCTGCATATGCTGGCCGTAAATAATCTTGAGGTGGCCGTAGCCCGGAAGGGTAGGAGCGACCTGCAGATTGACGCCTGCCATGTTCTGCGTATAGGGCGACGCTTCGCCGCGGCCGATGAATTTGCCCGGCCCGAGAAGGTTGGCGCCAAACGGATAAAACATATCAACCGGAGCGGCAAACGAAAGCGGCGAATAAAAACCCCGTGCCACATATGCAATATCCATCATGATGGGCAGTAGGTATTTGCTCTCGATATGGGCATACGCTGCCGGCGCCAGCGATGAAATACTATGCGAGGTAACGGGCAAAACCGTGTCGATCCCGGCAGCAGTAACCACTGAATCCGCACGTGTCCAGGTCGTATCAACCATGCTTGCCGCAATATCGCCGTGAACGGAGAGCATTTCGGTTATTGGGCCGCGGATATCGAACGAACCCACCACCGGTTCCTTGTAAAACCCTTTCAGTCCGTAGACGCTCCAGTTGGAAATCAGGAATACGCGTTCGAACAGCAAATTGGTCACAATGTCATGGTCATAATCGAGCCTGAAAAAATTGAGCGCGGGCGTGAGACCGCCCACCAATTCCTTTGCGGCGAACCGTCCGTGCCAGATATGGCGGTAGGAGTCGCCGATGCCCTTGCCCTTATTGGGGCTTCCCGCATCCCCGGCATACGCCACGTCATTTGAAAAGTCGATATATTCGCGCTCACAATTGTCGTACCGCTCTCCCATACCGTACAGAAAATTGAAATAGAGATCGTAGGGAAGGTTTATGCTTTCAAGGTTGATGCCTTGCAGCGCTTTTTTGTTCCAGGCGGCACGGCCGGTCTTTTCGCCCTTGGCAATGTTGTACTCGAAATAACGCGCGATCGGCTGCTCGATCTCAAAGGGCAGATAGTCCCACGCAAAGGTGCGCGGCTGCGCTTTCCATACGGTAAACGGCGACGCCTCGGTCCAGTGAATGGCGCCCATCTTGAGCCAGAACGACGCGGGTACGGTGCGCACGGCAAGGCCCGCGCACATGTCCTCGTGAATATAGGCCGGGTCATTGGTCTTGTCATGACGGCCGGACACCGTGTCGCGCGCGGTCGCGTTCAGGTAGTTGCCGGCAAAGGTGTTCTGGAACCCGATCTTTGACCAGATCGTGGTGTTCCGGCCCGCTCGCGCAACCATGCCGATGCGCAGCATGCCCTCGTTCCCTTCCCAGCCGGTCTGTATATATGAGCGGTCGTCGCGTATATACCGCGGAAAGTCGGTCATCTCATGGTACTGCGCCTTGACCCGCGCCTCGCCGAAAAACGACACCGGCGCGCTGCCGCCGAACAGGAGCGTTGACCGTACCTTTGCTTCAAGATCGTTTGTCGAAAGGCCGAGGGAGTCGAGCATGTTCTGGAGCGCGGAGGTATCTTCTGCGGCTTCTTCGGCAAAAGGCTGCAGCAGGAGACCGGCAACGAGAGCGAACAGCAGGCTTTGAAATGGCAGTCGTTTTTTCAACAATCCCTCCTGAATAGGTTCTACGGTTGCATCCCCGGGCTCGCGTTGTGGTAAACAGAGATCAAAGAATAAACAGGAAATGCAGTTCTTAAGGATCGCGAAAAGGGGTATTTCATTAAGTTCACTCTATTAGTGTTGTGAACAGCGAACATGGTTCGAGGGAAATAAGGAGAAAAAAGAATTGAAAATAAAAAAATTCCGGGCGCCTCCCGGCATCCAATCTGGATGCCGGGCCGGTTCTTCTCCGGGCTCTCGCCGCGCTTGCGCGGGCGAGCCGGTCTCGTCCGCTGGTCGCCTGCGCTCCCAAGACTAACAACCTCACTGCCGTTCGGCTGTTACCCTCCGGCGCCCCTGGCGCGAAAACCAAAACATAAGAATAGCAGCCATCTCTTCCTACCCTAGTGTAAAAGCCTGCTTCGCCATTCACGGAACCTGAGGGCCTCGGTGTTTCTTGGTAACGGCGCACGGCCGTCCGCCTGCCTGCCGTTCTAAGTATGAATCCTTTCATCCTTATAAGGCCTTTAGGCGCTGCCGCTTCGGCAGACAGGCACTGCGGGGGTAGCGAAGAAAAGCTCGCCTCCCCTATGGGAGGCGAGCTTTTCGAAGCGAGGGGGTGACCACCCCCGACTGATGCAATAGCTGTTATTCTTATTTTATGTATAAGTATCCTTCCTATAATTAATTTATTGAAAAAGATCAAACCAAATACGCCGTTTTCACCACTATATATAGCTGTCTTGCTTTCAAAACCTTCTTCATCATTCATACCAGTACCTCTTCCGGGAAAGGAACGTGTCATGAACCTTCAACGAACCGGCCTCATGCAATGCGTGGTAATCGCCCTCATGCTCTGCTGTTTCATGTCGTGCCAGAAAGCCGGGACCGACCAGGGGGCCAGTGACTTTCCCCGCTCAAAAACCCTGTATATCGGCGGTGACCAGTGGGGCGATCCCAATACGTTCAACCCGCTCTGCGACTGGCCGGCGTGGCCGATCCGCGGCAAGGACAACATCATGTACGAGCCGCTCATGACCTACAACTCATTGACCGGCGAAATGGAACCGCTGCTCGCGCATTCGCTCGAAAAAACCCCTGACGTGATTTCGGTAATACTTGACAGCCGCGCCAAATGGAGCGACGGCACGCCGGTGACGGCCGAGGACGTCATCTATACCTTTGACATCGGCAGGCGGTTCAGCAACGCCCCCATGGTCTACGCATCGATCATGGACCTCATCTCCAAAGTGACCTCGGAAAAAGTCCCTGACCCGATCACCGGCGGAAAAACCCAGGCGGACAAACTCCATTTCTTCGTAAACAAACAGGAGCGGAACAATCCGCTCAGCGTGCTCGACCAGCTGCAGGCCGTGCGCATCGTCCCAAAACATGTCATCGAACCGATGCTTCAAAAGGTCAACAACGACCTGGTCGCGTTTCAAAAGGAAAAAATGGACAACAATCCCGTGGTCTCGGGCCCGTACACCCTGCACTCCTACTCCGGCGAAAAAATCGTGCTTAAGCGGCGCGACGACTACTGGGGAAACGACGCGCTCCACGGCGGGAAAAAACCGGCGCCCGAGTACTATATCCATCCGATCTTCAAGTCAAACGACCACTTCAGTATCGCCCTGTCACAGGGCGACCTCGACGTTTCAATGACGTTCATTCCCCGCATCTGGATGAAGGCGAAAAACAAGGTCGGGACCTGGTATACAAAAGAGCCCTATTACGTTCCGGGTTGCATTCCCCTGCTGCTCGTCAACTGCACGCGGTATCCCCTGACCGACAAGCGCTTCCGCCGCGCCATGGCGTGCGCGATCAACTACGAGGAGATAAAGACCCTCGCCATCTCGCGCTATTCGCCGGAGCTCAAACCCGGGCTCATTCTCCCGTTCGGCATGGAAAAACCGTTCTTTTCCGAGGAGGACGCCAAACAGTACGGCGCGACCTTTGACACGGCCCAGGCGCGCGCGCTGCTTAAGGAGGCCGGTTTTACCTCGGCGTTCGACAAGGAGGGCAACCTGGTCGAGATGAAAGACGCCAAGGGCGAAAAAATTCCCACCATGGCCATCACGTCCCCGGCCGGCTGGTCGGACTGGGAGGCCATGGTCAAAATAGCGGTCAAGAGCATGCGCGCGGTCGGCATTGACGTGCGCGAAGGATTCGTGGACGCGAGCCTTTACTGGCAGGCGCTGCCGTTCGGCAATTTCGACCTGTTCATGTACAAACCCGACCCCGAGGCAACACCGTCCAAACCGTGGTCGAGGCTCGACATCATCATGTCCTCGCGCAACTGGAAGCCCGAGGGCGAGCGCATGAACGAAAACCAGGGCCGGTACAACAATCCGAAGGGCAAGGACTACAACTCGTCGGTCGACAGCCTGCTCAAGGCGATCCCGCGCATGACCGACCAGGACAAGCTCCTCAATGCGTATCGCAGGCTCAACGTCATCTTCATGCAGGACCAGCCGGCGCTGCCGCTCGCGTTTCTGCCCGAGCAGTTTTACGAGTTCAGCGTCCGCCACTGGACCAACTTTGCCACGGAAGACAATCCGTACGCACCGCCGCAGCCGCCGTTTTACGGCACCGGCACGAAAATGCTCTGGGAAATCAAGCCGGCGAAATGATAACACCAATTATCACCGCGGAGGCGCAGAGGTCGCCGAGATGAGAAAAATGGTCGTTATGGTGAAGAAAACAATTGCGGTCGTTTTCGTGTGCATTTCTCCGTTCTGTTTTTTCTCTGCGCTCTCCGCGCCTCTGCGGTGAGCCAAGGGATCTCATGCTCAAACAACACCCGACACTACGCTATATCCTGGTCCGCGGAGGGTGGTATTTCCTCACCTTCCTCGTGGCCGTTACCATCAATTTTTTCCTGCCGCGGCTCGGGCCTGCCAACCCGGTGGACATCATCCTCGCAAAGGCCGGCGGCGGCATGAGCGACAAGGCGACCAAGGAAAAAGAGGAGGCGTACCTCAAGGAGTTCGGCCTTGCCAAAATTGACAAAATGGGCAACGTGGTGCGCGACGAAAAGGGCATTCCGGTGCGGGCGTCCCTGATCAAACAGTTTCTCAACTACCTGGCCATGTGCCTGCGCGGCGACCTCGGCACCTCGTTTCTCAACTACCCCAAAAAGGTTGGGGAAATCATCCGCGACGCGCTTCCCTGGACCATCGGGCTCCAGCTTCCGGCCATCGTGCTCGCCTGGTTCGTGGGAAACATCCTGGGCGCGCTGGCCGCGTACCGTCGCGGCATTTTTGACAAGCTTTTTTTCCCGTTCGCGCTCGGCCTCAACTCTATCCCGTTTTTCGCGTTCGGCATGCTTCTAGTCTACCTGCTCGGTATCTACTGGCCCGTGTTCCCCGCGATCGGCGGCTACGATCCCGGACTCATACCCGCCTTCTCCTTCACCTTTTTAGGGAGCTTTCTGTATCACTATATTCTCCCGTTTTTCTCCATATTCCTGATCCTTGCCGGCGGCCAGGCTATAGGCATGCGCTCCATGTGCATCTACGAGCTCGGCACCGACTACGTCAAATACGCCAAATACCTCGGCATCACGGAAAACAAGGTGCTGTTCTACATGTTCCGCAACGCCATGCTGCCGCAGCTGACCGGGCTCGCATTATCGCTCGGTATCATGATCGGCGGCGCGCTCATCACCGAGATGATCTTTTCCTATCCCGGACTCGGCATGGCCGTGCTCACCGCGATCCAGGGCAACGACTATCCCCTGATTCAGGGCTGCACCCTGCTCATCACGGTCAGCGTGCTGGTCGCCAACTTCACCGTGGACATCCTGATCGGGTTTCTCGATCCGCGCGTCAAGGCCGGAATGGGGGCAAAGTAATCCCATGAAGATCTTTCTGAACCTGCTCAAGTCCCCCTGGTTTCTGACCGGCATCTCCATTTTTCTCCTGACCATGGGGACTGCGCTGCTCTTCCCGATGTTTTACTCCATCGATGTAAAAACCGTGAGCGCTCCCATGCTGCCGCCATCTAACGAGCACTGGCTCGGCACCAACCACATGGGCATCGACATGGTGTCGCTCCTTATCATGGGGCTGCGCGCATCGCTCTATGTGGGCTTTCTGGCCGGCATCGTGGCCACGATCGCCGGCACCCTGCTCGGCGTGTACGCCGGGTTCAAGGGCGGGTGGCAGGACGAGCTGATCACGCTGCTCACCAACCTGTTCGTGGTCATCCCGCAGTTCGTGGTCCTGATTCTCATCAGCGCAAGCCTCCGCGAAGGCCGCTCCCTGACGCTCATCGCCTTTATCATCGCGTTCACGAGCTGGACCTGGAGCGCGCGCGCCGTTCGCGCCCAGTCCGCGAGCCTCAAGACCCGCGACCATATCGCGCTCGCACGCGTCAACGGCGACGGCACCTGGAGCATCGTGATCAAGCACATTCTGCTCTACCTGCTGTCGTACGTGTTCATGGTGTTCATCATCCAGACCGCGAGCGGCATCATCTCGGAGTCGTGCATCAGCATGATCGGGCTCGGTCCCTACGACACCGTGTCGCTCGGCACCATCCTGAACGACGCCATGCGCAACGAGGCGCTCTCTGACGGCGCCTGGTGGGCGTTCGTGCCTGCCACGATCCTGATTTCGCTTGTCGTGTTCGCCCTGTTCGTTATCAATACGTCAATGGAAGGCGTGTTCAACCCGCGACTACGTAAGTAGGAGCGCCAGCGCACATAGGAATGCCATGCAACCGATTTTTGAAGTCGACAACCTCTCCCTCCACTACCTGACCC
Source organism: Chitinispirillaceae bacterium (assembly GCA_016932075.1). The sequence goes on from JAFGDP010000023.1 coordinate 88,269, forward strand.
GGTTCGGCGAAAAGATCCACGCCGTGTCCGGCGTCTCTTTCAGCATGGCCCAGGGCGAGGTGCTCGGCATTGCCGGCGAATCAGGGTGCGGCAAGTCGACCCTGGTCAACGGGTGCATGGGCCTGTTCATCCCGCCGCTCCTGCCGACCTCGGGCGACGTGCGCGTGAACGGCGAATCCCTCATGAACCGCACCCCTGCCGACATCAGGAAAAACGTACTGGGAAGAAAAGTGGCCATGATCCCGCAGGGCGCGTTCAACTCCCTGAACCCGACCCGCAAGATAAAAGACCTGGCAACCGACATGATCGCGAGCCATGAAAAAGGGAGCAACAAAAAGGAGATCTACCAGCGTCTGCGCGATCGGTTCACGCTCATCGGCATGGACGCCGACCTGGTGCTCAACTCCTTTCCGATCCAGCTCACGGCAGGCATGCGACAGCGCTCGGTCATCGGCATCTCCACGCTCCTCAACCCGGCCATGGTGATCGCGGACGAGCCCACCTCGGCCCTGGACGTGACCACGCAGAAATCCGTGATAAAAATGATCTTTGACCTGCTCGATAAAAAAATCTTCTCCACCATGATCTTCATCACGCACGAACTGCCGCTCCTGCGCCACGTGTCCGACCGGATCGCCATCATGTACGCGGGCGAGTTCGTTGAGCTCGGCACCACGCAGCAGATCATCTTTGACCCGCGCCACCCCTATACCAGGGCGCTCATGGGCGCCATGCTCTCGGCCGAGCCTGGCCAGAAGCAGAAAAAACCGGTTGCCATTGAAGGCGCTCCGCCCAACCTGGCAATGCCGATCCACGGGTGCCGGTTCGCTGACCGCTGCCCAGAGGCGCGGCCCGACTGCAAGGATACCGCGCAGGAGATCCGCATGGTCGCAGAAAGGCAGGTGCGCTGTGCCTACGCTGTCTGAGACACCCGTTTTTTCCGCAGCAAGCTGCACCTGCGTGTTCGGTCACGGTAAAAAAGCGGTCGCCGCGGTCGACAACGTGTCCTTTACCATTGCGCCCGAGGAGATCGTGTCGCTTGTCGGCGGCTCGGGTTGCGGCAAGAGCGTGCTCGCGAAAATCATGCTCGGCCTCATCCGCCCGAGTGCCGGCACCTTTCTCTACTACGGAAAAACCATCGGCAATCCGCGCCTGCACTGGCGCGAGGTGCAGCCCGTGTTCCAGGACCCGTTCTCCTGCTTCAACCAGTTCTTCACCATCCGGTCCCAGCTCAGGTCCTCGTTCGGCATCATGGCCCAAAAGCCATCGCGCAAGGAGATGGAGGACCGGGTCGACCAGGCCCTGCTCGCCGTGAACATCAAGCCGCCCGAAATCGAGGGCAAGTACCCGTTCGAGCTCTCCGGCGGCCAGATGCAGCGCATGCTCCTGGCCCGCATCTTTATCCTCCGTCCACGCGTACTCATCGCCGACGAGCCCACCAGCATGGTTGACGCGTGCGTGCGCGCCAACATCCTCGATTACCTCATGAAGCTCAAAGCCGAGCTCAAGATGACCATCGTGTTCATCACCCACGACATCGGCCTCGCCTACTACGTGAGCGACCGGCTCTTCATCATGCACAAGGGCAACATAGTCGAACAGGGCCCGCCCGACGACGTTACGGGTTCCCCGAAAAGTAAGCACACCGTGCACCTGCTCGACGATATTCCTGATATTCACAAGCAGTGGATTGTAAGATAAGTCAATTGGCTTTTTAATTTATTTATTGGTGGGGGAGGACTCCCCCTGGCCTTTCAAACAGGAGCAGTGCTCCTGTTTGAAAGACACACCCCCTCGATGCGGACAACCGCGAGCCTTTACCAACAAACATCTTGGTCCTCAGGTTCCGTAAATGGCGAAGCTGGCTTTGACACTAAGGTGTGAAGAGATGGTATTTAGCCTTAGATTTTGGAATTTCAATCCACAATCCGCATTCCGCAATCTACAATTGATAGTCCCCTCAGGCCACGTGAATAGCGAAGCACACTTTTTCATTATAGTGTGAAGAGATAGCTGATAGCGTTATACATAGGGGAATACATAACCGCCCATGCTGAGCCTGCCTATGGATGAAAAGTAACTTGATTATTCATTACCATTCTCCCCTTCTCCTTGCGGAGACCGCGAAGCAGAGGCGCCTCGCCAACGGGAAGGGGGATGAGGTCTAAGCGGAAAATCAAATCAGGCAGGTTTCTTTTGGAAGCAGCAGAAATGGCTGCTACCCCCCCTCACACCCGCCGCCGCTTGAAGCTGCTGCCGCTTCCCACGGTAATCGTATCATAAAATTCGACCAGGTCGCGGGTGCGTATTGGCAGATTTTCATAATTTCGCTTGCGGAACATGATGTATTCGACGGTTTCCTGGTGGTCGGTGTATTTGCGGGAGATACAGTGCCGGGTTTTGCGGCTCGCCCGTGTGGTATTGCGGTGGCACTGGTCAAGGTATTCGTTCAGATAATGGGTGAATGCAGCGCACATGATTTTAAAACAGATCAGGGCCTGGTTTGTGTTGAACCCGCAGCGGGTGGTCCAGAGCGAGCACAGGTAGCGGCCGCTCAAGGAGCTTTGTTGGGCCCAGCCGTCTACGGTCTCGGGGTGGTTTTGAAACATGACTGTGAGCGAATGAAGCAGAGCGCTGTTGATGCGCAGACTCTGCATGGGGAACAGCACGCCCCATATGGTCTGATTGCACACGCTTAGTACGAACTTCCTGGAGTGCGGAGCGCAGCGCTCCTGCACCAGCACTGCTGCCGCGTCAAAGTCCTTGCATTCCGCGGTCAATTCGGCAGAGTCTTTTGACAAATACATGACAAACGGAATATGGTCGCCGAACTGTTTGAGCAGGTAGAGCTCGTCTGATTTCATGTCCTTCATGCCGGATCCGCAGATGCAGCAGTGGACCCGTTTCTGAGCTTTGATGGCTTGTTCAGCGCTTTTGCAAGAATCGCATACGGCAACGCGCACAAGCGGGATCTGCTCCAGCGCGCGCTCGATCTCCTGGCCAAGCTTCTGGTCGCGCACGGCGACCACGCACACGAATTTTTTAAAGACAAACGAGTAAGGTTGTTCCTGCAACGCCAAAAAGCTTCTCCTTCGCAAGCTGGGAAGTAGCAAAATAATTGATCGAACGGATCACATTTCCGCTGTTTTTACGTGCACAATCCCATCTTTTTGTCCCTCTAAAAAATTCCCAAATCGGAACAGGTTGTTCTGATCTGGGAAAAAACACGCGCGTAGTCATGAGTAGAACCAGGGCGCAGAGCAACAACAACCAGTACTGCTCCCTGCAACCAACAACCATTTTCAAAGGAGGCGTTATGCCTATTAAAACCTTTCCTCTTTACCTTCTCACTGCAGGCGAGGCTGCGGCAGCAGGCCGGCGCATGCATGAGATACTTTCAGGCGTCCCGCAGGACGACCACCATTGTATCGAGCTTCGGCAAATGATCAATAAAGACACTGACGCGGTCGAAGCAGCGTACAATGAGCCCACGGCCAGCGAGTTTACCGGGCCGATATTGGATTGGGACGGGAAGCGCGACAGCCTTCTGCTTCAGATAAGCAGGGTTCTTCGCGGCTTGAGCTATGGTTTTGAGCCGACCGTGGCGCAGGCAGCTGAAAAGCTTTACAACCTGTTTGAGAAGCATGCGTTCGGCGCTGCAAACCGGTCCTATGAGAAGCAGTCAACAACGGTCCATGCCATGTTCGAGGACATCGAGTCCCGCGACATGCAGCAGGCAATCGTTACGACCGGCCTGGAGCAGGCGTTTGCAGACCTGCGTACTGCCCAGGATGAGTTTGACCGGCTTGTGCTGCAGCGGATCAAGGATGAAACGTCTGAGCACCGGGAGCCAATCTTGTCAGAACTGGTCAAGCCGCTTCGCCAGGACCTGTATGACACGCTCAAATACCTGGCAAGCAGGGAGCGTCTCCACCCTGAGCAGTACAAGACAGTGGTGGAACAGGTCAACAACCTGACCAGCGAGATCACTGCAAAGGCCAGGGCGCGTCAAACCCGTAATAACGGGCATGATGACCAGCCAGAGCAGTCAAACAGCTGAAATGCTGGTATTGTAACAAAGTAATGCGTTGATTTGAATCCGGTTACGCTTTTCCAGGCTCAGGAGAAGGGTAACCGGGTTCGCTTTTTTATCCACACAATTGCGAAACTTGTTATTTTTCAACAATTTATTTGTTTATAGCATCGAATTTGCCAATTTTTTAATCTAAAATATTGTTCTTCATGCCTGCTGTCCTGGATTTTCATCAACAGAAATCGCTCGCAGACCCGGAATCCTGTTTTTTTGAATTAAAACGCTCGTTCTCCTGCCTGGATCGCCCTTTTCAGGATCCATTATCAGGGTTGGTTTAAGCAGATTCCTCTATTCTAGAATTAGTTTGGGTGTTCGGAAAAACTCGGGAGCTCATTCTAATTTTAAAATGGCTTTCCAACAAGTCCCGGACACCCATCCCAATTTTAAAATGGCTACCCGACAACTCCCGGACACCCATTCCAATTTTAAAATGGCTTCCCGACAAGTCCCGGACACCCATTCTAATTTTAAAATGGCTTCCCGCGAGTTTGCGGGAACAAAATCCAGCTTTTTTTGGGGCTGTTACGTTCGATTAAATGGATTTAAGGGACTTAAATGGGTTTAAACCGGGTTAATAATAAATGAAATGAACCATTGAACCGGCAACAATCAAATTATCCTGACTTCTTCAGTCACATTCGACATAAAAGATGTTAATGAGTTAAATTGAGGATGCTCAGGTGAATTATGGGAATTTGGATTTAGTAACTGGTATACTATGAAGTAAGTCTGGTGTTTTGATAGCTGGCTTCCTCCTGACACATCTTTTTCATCGGGCTATTCCGGCGTTATTAAAAGGACAACGGATGGCGGCTCGACCAATACCGGTATATCTAAAAATATCAATTTGGCATGAATGGAAAGCATCATCGTGTGTGCAGGCTTGTCCATGCACAATGCGATCCTTCGGGCGTTCTCCTGTCGTGAATGAAAATACGATACGTTTTGTCACCCCTGCCGGGCGGTATCCTGCGCCCTGACAAATCGTATATCCCCTGATTGGTGCAATTGCCTGTTTCCGGCAACCCTTTCGATAATTGCATTGTTTTTTGATACGGTGCAGCGATAATAATAGCGGGGTCTTGGTACTCAAACGCTCCCAGGTCCGGGGCAACGCCGTAAAACGGCAGCCCGACGTTCTCACCCTTATCGATCAAATCGCTCCCTGCCGCGAGTTTGAGAAATTGTACGTCCGGCAGACTGCCGTCGGCCTTTCGCGGGCCGAATACGCCGGTCGTATCGGTACTTCTAAAGTCTTCGGCCGTAACCCTGATTCCGGACAGGTCCCATGTGTTGCTGGACGCGTCGACACCGGGTCCGTCACCGAAGGTTATGGCGGTACCGGTAAAAGCGATATTGTTTCTCAGAATTCCCCGGTTGGTCTTCACATAATCCGATCCTCCGTTGTAGGTGATGCCCTGCATGAAAAAATTTGCGCCTTTGTTGTTGAATGCCGTGTTGTTGTACCAGTAGCACGCGAC
>JAFGDP010000024.1 GCA_016932075.1 Chitinispirillaceae bacterium
CAGAAACGCCGCCTGGCTGGTCACAGAACCTGCGCGGTTGCTGATCGTGACCGTGTACCTGCCGCTGTCCACGCAGACGATTGAGCCAAGAGTCAAGGTTTGCGCAGTGGCGCCCGGGATGTCGGAGCCATCCTTTTTCCATTGAAATGACGGCGCCGGGTTGACGTCGGCATTGATCGTGACGGAAAACGTTGCCGATTGCCCCGGCCGCACCACCGCGTCTTCCGGCTGCGTCATAATGACCGGCGCGACCGGCACGTCGACCACCGTGACCGTTACCCTGGCCGTGTCGCTCCAGTACCCGTCGGTGACCCGGACATGAAAGCTGTCAATCCCGGCCCAGTTCGTTGCAGGAGTAAAGGTAAGCGCAGGCAGGGACCCGGTGAGCGTGCCGTTCCCGGGCGGGGTGATAACCGACCAGACCAGGCTGTCGCCATCGCCCGACCGGGCGTGCAGGGTCCAGGTTGCGGCAGCATTCCGGTCGGTTGACACCGCAGTGTCGTTTATGGCAGGCGGAAGGTTGAACTCGAATACAATAACGCTGCTGTCCCGGTTCTGTCGCGTTGCGCCGTCAACGGCATGGACCACGATCCTGCTGGGGCCGAACATGGTCAGGGTGTCGCGCAGCGCATAGAGGGCGCCCGATCCTGACAGAAGCGTCATGGTCCCGGCCCGGGTGCCATTAAGGGTCCAGTACACTGCATCTATGCCGCTGGGATCAATGATCGAGTCGGTAATGGTAACGACAGAATCAGGGACAACCGTCCCGCTGTCCGGACCGCTCACCGGGATAATTACCGGGCCGATGGAATCAAGCAGGGTCGGATCATACCTGATGTGCACCGCAAGCGTGCAGCGGTTTGCGGCCGGGGACGAGTCGGTGGCGACAAATAAGATCTCGTTCAACTCGTCTGCCGCCAGATTGCGTACGCCCGCAAAAAAAAGCGTATCAGACCTGCTCACGCCGAACGTATCACTCCCTCTGCTGCAGGCAACCGATGCCACGCCGCTCTGATCGGTGCAGGATATGCTGACCCGGACAGTGTCAACACCCACGACAGCGCTGTCAACGGCCGGGGACACCAGACGCATGAGGGGCGGAAACGTATCAACGAACCTGACACGCATGGCAACGGTCAGGGTATCAGAAGCATGTTCCGGATCATGCGCGATAATCCCTGGGGAAAAAAGGCCCGTATCGGCATCGCCGGGAGTAAACGAATACCGGCTGCCAGCTATCGAATCCCCTGCCGGAAGCCCCGGCATGAGCACAAACGTAATGGCGTCACTGTCTGGATCAGCGCATCGGGTTGACAGATCCAGTATCACGGAATCTCCAGGATGCGCCTCGACAGCAACCGTATCCGACATAAACTTCGGCGCATGGTTGGGCCTGGGCCGGTCAACAACATGGATCACCGCCCACTCGGTACGCCGCTCCCCACCGATATACGCGTTCGCGAGCACCGACCTTGTTCCACTTGATTGAAACGAAAGGTTATAAAACGCAGTATCAATCCGGCGCTCTTTTTTCCTGCAGACAATGGCCGTGTCGACAGCAGTCAGGGATTTTCCAACGGTAATCACCGTTGAATCGATATGCTGGGTAAGATACAGGCACACACCAAGACGGACGGTATTTCCCACCGTATCAATAACCGCAGAATCGCTCTGTACCGACGATGACGACCGCAGCACCAGGGAGATTCGGGCCTTGTCAGCAGTATCCGGATCAACAGAGGGGTTGTTGCAGGCACATGCAATCAGCACAATCGCAAGTCCGACACAAAGCGCGGGCAGAAGTCGATGCATATGCAGGCAATCCAATTGAGCAGAAAAATGTAATCTGGATAGGCACCTGAAAAATCATGTTTTACTGACAAAAAGCATATTCAGGAAACCCCCTCCTTCTATTTTACACCTAATACTTTGCGCTTTCCATGACTCTGTGAATAACCCTATACGTACACTTGATTTCAATAAAACGCCCCTTTCCGTTACCGGAAAGGGGCGTTGTTACTTCTCACCGGACAGGATTGCAGCCCCTGAATACTGATTATTTATTACTTATTACGCCTCCGGCGCTGCCGCGGGCAGCTTCTCTTCCCGTGTCGTGCGGACCGCGCGGTCCTTGAGCTGGCCATACTCCACCGACTCCTGGCCGCAGTCGCGCCGCACAAACCGCCTGAACCTGAAAAACAGCTCCTTTGCCGAGTGCTTCACACCGTTCTTTTCTGCAACGCTGTTCCGGTACCGCCGCACCGCTTCACGGTCCTGGTCAAGCTCGCTGTCAAGAAGGTCCTGCAGCGGCCTGAGCTCCTGCAAGGCAGCCTGGCCGAACGACAGCTTCTCAACATTGTCCTCGATCACCGAGATCATGCGCTCGAGCGACACCTCGATCTGGTCAGGCGTTGCATTGCCCCGCTCCCACCGCACAAGGTCGGCTCCGGGCAACGATCCGGTCACCATGTCAAGCCATTTGAAGTACGCGTTTTTCGCCTGCTGTATCGCCTCGCCGGTCTCACCGATGTCCTTGTGCCACGCGATCTCAGCCGCATGGCACCGGGAACACACAGCGGAAAAACCGCCATACATCGACCCAATCTCCTTGTCAAACACCGCATACGCCGGCTCGCCATTCCTGCCGGCCGCGATCTCCCTGGCCTTTTCAAGACCAATGAGCACATCTGCATCCGTGTAGTGCATAACTCTGCTCCTTCTGTTGTAAGGTTTGATGAAATCCGGGGCTGCATCTTCTCCGGTGTAATTTCTGCTGCTGTGTGGAATACGAAGGAGATAATAAATTATTAACGGATATTGGTAATTATTTTCAGGTGGGGTAGAAATCGTAAAATTCTATGATTTTTAAACCAGACAGCTATGGTCTTGTGCTTTCTTATTAAACTATAATAATTTATTTAGTAAGGGCTGGAAGTAATAATTTGAGTTCAGCAACAAGTCTGTTAATATCTGATTCCGAAAGGGAACCGACCACACGATCAATGCGCCTCTTGTCTATGGCTCGTAGTTGAAATGGAAGGGCGAATGAAATTTGCTTTAAGCCATTTTCATTTGAGGGGTTTATTTTGAGAGAGGTTGGGAACCGTTGTACTGAGGGGTTCGTTGTCATAGGTACGACCAATACTATAGAAAGCCTTGGTATAAAAGCGTCCCCTTCGATTACAACAGCGGGCCGCGTGCCTGCCTGTTCATGACCCCTAACACTGTCTGTTTCTGGTGCAGGCAATGTAACCCATACGACATCGCCAAACCGAAGACTCATAGTGACTTTTCAAATTCGGCAAAATCGCTATCACTGGCATTTTCCCAGGCGGCAAATTCATTCATAAGGGAATTATCATAGTATATGGCGCCCCGTGATGACAGTGTGTCCTCTTTAAGCAAGGCGGGGGCAGTAGGAACTATGGAAGAAAAGGCAAAGAATGTGTTGCTGCCAATATCTTCTCTGCCCGGATTGGAAAAAACAAAATCCTGCTTGTTCAATATAGTCTCGCGATCAACATCTCTTATAAGATTATTAACAACCATATTTATAAATCCTTTAAAAAGTCCTGTAATTCCCCGTCATTATATTTTTCGGCAGCTCTTACCAAGGACTCCACCTCAAATACTGTTTTTGGTTTTGCACCGGGTTGGGGCCAAATGAATTCTACCTCAACAAATAGATGTTTCGGGTCCTGATGATAAGATTCTACTTTCAGCATAATTTGAACCGGTTCTTTGTCAACATCTGGAACAATATGGGGCGGCATTACTAATGCAAGCCCACCTCCTGCAACAGGTCGCTTCAACAATTTCAGGCTTTCAGGCTTTTGTTTGAGCTTCTTTTCCCATATGTATCCAAACGAATGTTCCTCTTCCGTTTCATACAGATGTCGCAACGTAACATCTTTCTTTAGAAACTGAACCTGATCACCTTCTTTTGATAACCACGTTTCCTTAAACGCTGTCGCAACAGCTTCGCAATTTTTAATGAAATTTGATAGAGGAGCTTCCGGGTATGGTTGTAACATCAATAACCCTGTAACATTAGGTCCAGGCCGATATACCCTTACTTGCAAAGACCTATTTTCAGGAGAATTTGTAAGTACAATGCTTTCTGCCTCAATCTTACATGCTGAGAATTCCACTTGGTTTTCTAATAGCTGCCCCTGAAAAGCAATAGCGTGTTTCTTATCAACCGGCATTGAAGGTAGAAAAACATAATGAACTCCATAATGAAGAGCCCTTTTAGATTCCGTATTCAGAGCAACTTGAGCCATTATGCCATTTCCTCTATATTTAAACCCTTACGTTATAATGAGGGTTCAACCTCAAGGGCACCAATATAATATACGGCGAAATCATGATTTTTACAAGATTCAAGGTGCTGTTCCGAATAATGAAAGCATATCTCCACCGCTTGGGTAGAACCAGAAAATCTTATCGCTAAATCCCCCTTCTCCTGGCGGAGAAGGGGGATGAGGTCGTACGGTTTAATCATCATAACCCTCTGATTTATATGCCCCGCACTTCCCGCCAAAGCCTTTGCACAGGAAATGAAGCCGTTCGTTCTTTGCCGAAGGTCGTGCGCTCTTCGCAGCAAGGCGTGCGTTGTTCGCAGGAAACCGTCAGTTCTCTGCTGGTGATCATCCGTTCTTTACCGCACGCCGTTCGCTGTTCGCATGAAACCCTGCGTTCCTGGCAGGAGACGGTCCGTTGCGTGCGTGGTTCCATGCGTTGTCCGCCGCAAGACATGCGTTGTTTGCGGGAAGCTGCACGTTCTTTTCATGAAGCCCTGCTTTCTTTAAATGAGTCCGTGCGTTCTGTGCATGATATGGTCCGGCATACGCATGAAAGCCTGCGCACAACGCCGGATATCCCGCAGAGTAACCGTAAAATCCGGAAGAACTGGTACCCTGTCAATTGGTTTTGCTTTTGTGTCTTCCGCGTGAGGCAGGTGCAGGGTGGCGGCTGGAACGGCAGTGAAGCCGCCAGTCTGGAGCGACACCGTGCTTCTGCACGGGGCGATCCAGACCGACCAGAGGGTAGCCCGGAGCCACGCCGACCCTGGCCCGCTTCAGCGGGACAGGGGCACGCCCAGGAGTTTTTATCTTGTATTCTCTTTTCTTTCCAAGCTCTCTATCTCCTCGAAAACTCCACGCCCGCGTCAAGAGCAAACACCGTCGGCGTTCCTTTGCCGAACACCGGTTCGATACGGACACTGATCGGGAACGAGATGTTGTTTATCCTGGGTTGGATACCGGCTGCTGCCGAGACCGCGAACGCGCTGCCGTCGTCGATAAACGCGTGCAGCCCGGCGCCGGTCTGCACGAAAAAGAGATCGGTCAGGTTGACCCGCAACAACCCGAGAAACGAGATCGTTGACCAGTATTTTTCATCATGAATCGGTGAGGGAACATACGGAACCCGGTAGTAGTACCAGTACAGGTTATTGTACCCGATTTCAAGTCCGGCGCTCATGAGCGGGCCTAGCGGCAGCAGGCCGTATCCGGCTGCTTTGAAATGAAATTCGCCACAGTCCTCCTGGTATTCTTCCCTGCGATCCGACGCTTCTTCGAAATCAACCCAGGTATAGCCGGCGCCGATACGCGCGCCAAGGTCGAACTGCGACAGGCCACATACAGGACCCGGTGCCGTGAGCATCAGCAGAAAAACGGACACGGTCATGCAGGTCGTTGCTTTTTTCATGATCTCCTCCTTAACTGGTTCCCCAATATTTGACGTACTCTTTTTGCGCCTCATCCCTTTTTTCCTGTACCGGCTCAAGTCTGAGATAGGCATCCAGATGAATCTTTGCCTTGGCCCTGTTCCTGAAGGTGGCGGAATATAAAGTCAAAAGGTTGCGGTGGGAAAGCGCTGCAGCGTAGTTGATGTTTTCCATGGCGAGCGGATACCGGTTTCTGACGGCGGCCGCGGCGCAGGCGACAAGCTCCTTCTCAAAGTTGGCCCGTGCCGCCTCGAAATCCTTTTCGTCGATGCCGATAAGTCCCAGCACCACGTTGCACATGGGCATGAGGCTGTCGATTGCAAGGGCGCGACCGAAATACTGTGCGGCAGCCTTGCGCTTGTTGAACGCGAAATAGGCGCAGGTGCCGGCATTGGAGAGCGCGAGGATATGGCGCGGGTCAAAGCGCAGCGCAAGCTCGTACTGCTGCAGGGCGCGCGTCTGATCCCCGAGTTCGGTGAACATTCTGCCGAAATTGTAGTGGAACCGCGCAACACCCGGCCCCTTCACGATCGACTGGTGAATAAACGCGAGCGCCGAGTCGAGCTGGGTACGGTTGCCGGTCTCCTTGTAAAGGTCATAGTAGGCGCACCCGATGTTCTGCAGGATGTGCGCTTTTTCCGTCTTGTCCTTCTCCTCAAGCAGGTTTTTCTGCAGTTCGGTAAGGCTTGCACGCACGAGCGTGCTCCTGCTCATGGCGCTTCCCAGCCGTTCGATACCGGCCGTGGAAAACGGGGTGTCGAGGTAGGTGTGGCCGGCATGGCGGGCCAGAAGAAAAAGCGCCCATGCCAGGAACACTGCGGGAAAAAACACCGTGTCTTTTCTGATGACCGCGGCGTTCATCGTGCCCTGAACTCCAGGATGTAGGTTTCAGGGTTGCGGAGCGAATACACGACCCGAAACAGCTCGGGATGGCTCTTGATGGCGGGAAACAGATACCGCGCCGAGGTGTTGGTCCAGGCGAAATTGTCGAGAACGCAGTAGTCCGCGCCTCCCTTTTTGAGCCCGTCAATCACCTTTTCCACGTCATGGGAAAACGGGTACACAAAACCCTTGCGCTGCGCGCGCAGATAAAAAAGCTCGGGTTTCCGGTTGACCACCACGGCGTCGCGCGGGGTGTTCAGGCGGACCCAGTCGGCGCAGCTGTAGAAATTCCGCCAGTCGCTGGAGAGCGCTCCTCTGTTTTGGATCATGGCGCCATGGCCGCCGATATTGACAAGGGCAATAAGAACCGCGATTGCCAGAAGGGCGCCCTTCACGATGCGGTGTTCCACGGACGCCGCCCCTTTACGGGACATGACCAATGTCAGAGCGGTTTCCACGCCGATGAACAGGAACAGCCCGATGAACGGAATGATGGGAATGATAAATCGCACGCCGGACCACTGCACCTGCCACATGGCGATGATTCCCGCGTAAAAAAGCAGGTACAGGCTGACCATGCGGGTGGGCAGAAAAAAATTCTTCACCCATCCGATCGTTGCCGGAACGAGGACGCAGAGTGAAACAATCACGGCGCCGCTTTTAGGCAACGCGCTTCCCGTGAGCGCCTCGGGAATGACCGTAAACAAGTAGGCGCGGATGTTTATGGTGATACGACTGACCATTTCAGCCGCGGTCACGAAACCGAGCTCAGGATCATACTGGTTTTTCCTGAACAGCTGGTCGATATAGGGGCTGTCCCACTCGGTTGCGATGCGGATCAGAAGCGACACCCCGGCGAACAGCGCGATGTGCGCCACGGTGAGTTTATATCTTTTATCAAGAAACGTGCAGACAAGCCAGGCGGCTGAAAAAGCGAGCCCGGCGCTCCTGATAAAAACCGGGCAGACCGAAACAGCGGCAACGGCCCAGAACAGCCAGGGCCCCGGTCTGGTTGTGCGCGCATAGTGGTCATACAGGACAAGGGCGCCGAGTGTGGCGAACAGGTAGGGGATTTCACTCATGAGCAGGGTGGCGTGGCTCGCAATGGACGACGAGAGGGCGACCATGATGAGGAGCGGCAGCGCGGCATCCGGATGCCGCGGCCGCACATACCCCCAGAGCAGAAGGAGCGTGCTTGCACACATGATACCGACCAAGAGCTTCGGGACGAGCGGCGTATGCATGACACGGTCCGCGATCCCGAGCAGCGCCGGATACAGCGGCGGATACTGGGTATGGACCGCGTTTTGCGGATCAAACAGGTCGCGGTAGCCGTTGCCCTGCATAAGCGATTTGCCGAGCAGATAGTAGCGGGCGTCGTCGCCGTTCGTGCTCAGGTCCGGCGTGAATTCCGCGGCAAGGAGAACGAGCTGGGTGCATATAAGCAGCCGCAGCCACAGGCCTGAAGAAAGAACAA
>JAFGDP010000025.1 GCA_016932075.1 Chitinispirillaceae bacterium
TCGCGCACCAGGCACAAATGTGCCGCAGTGCGGGACAGACCGACCAGCGGGAGCGTGTTGCCAGTGGCAACGTGTTTTAGCCTGGAGGAGAACCGGTGCCCGGATTTTCAAATGACTTTTGAGACAGCCTGGTCTTCCCCCGCCAATATCTTATTTACTTTCTGTTGTTTACTCCTGATAATGCTTGTCGCTAAGTCCTCTCAGCCTCTCCGCCGCCAGTTCCGCGGTAATGTCCCGCTGCGGCATGGCGAGCAGCTCATAGCCGACCATGAACTTCTGCACGGTCGCTGACCTGAGCAGGGGCGGCAAAAAGTGGAAATGGACATGCCACTCGGGGTGCTCGTTTCCATCGGTCGGTTGCTGGTGGATGCCCATGGAATAGGGGAAGTCGCAGTGGAACAGGTTGTCGTACCGGGTGGTGATGCGCTTGAGCGCGTCAGCGAGGTCGTTTCGCTCGGACGGCGAGAGTCCGGACACCGCGGTACTGTGCACTTTGGGCAGGAGCATGACCTCGTACGGCCACACGGCCCAGAACGGCACCAGCGCGACAAACGAGTCGTTCTCCAGGACCAGCCGCTCCTGGCGCGCCTGTTCAAGGCGCAGGTACTCGCAGAGCAGGCATTTGTTTCGCGATTCGCGGAACACACGCTGGGCAGTACTTTCCTTTGCCGGAATCTCGGGCACGGTCTGGTTCGCCCAGATCTGGCCGTGCGGGTGGGGATTGGAACAGCCCATCTGCCGCCCCTTGTTTTCAAAGATCTGGACATAGGAGATGTCGTTGCGGCTGCCGAGCTCATCGTACTGGTCTGCCCAGAGATCGACAACGGCGGATATGCTTTCGACACTCATGCGTGACATGGTCAGGTCGTGGCGCGGGGAGTAGCAGATGACCCGGCACACGCCCTTTTCGCTTTTTGCGCAAAGCAGGCCGCCCTCGTTGATTTCCGCGTCTGGCGCCTGGGGGTAGAGCGCTGAAAAGTCATTGGTAAAAACGAACGAGCGGTCATAGGCCGGGTTGACCGAACCGTCGGCCCGTTTGTTTCCCGGACACAGGTAACAGTCAGGGTCATGGGCTGGAGCGCTGCCGAGAACAAGATCGTCGGTTTTTCCCTGCCACGGCCGGCCGGTGCGGTGCGGGGAGACAAGGATCCATTCGTTTAACAGCGGGTTGAACCGCCGGTGCGGGTGCTGTGTCCAGGACATTCGTGCGGGCTCCTTTGTTTTTATTCGGCAGTAGCAACGGTCTCACCAGTAATGCACGGTGATGCGATCTCGGTGTCGGAATCGCTATCGGTGTCGTCTTTTAGTATGGCCGTTTTCACTACCGATTCCGATAGCGATCCCGACGCCGAAGCAATAACAACCAGTGACAACGAGTATGAGACGGTTAATAAAATACAAAATGAATTGCCCGGCAGAAAAATCGCCGCGCAGCAAGCGCGGGGCGGCTTTGGCGAGGGCGCCGGGTGTGACGGTGCTTACTTTTTTTCGTTTATCGGCTCTGATTCAACCGTGAGACCGGCCGTGTCGGCGTCGGACGATTCCACCTTCTTGCCCTGGCGCCTGACCTCTGCCTGGAGCTCCTCGACGCTGGTCATCTGTTCGTCAAGGTGCAGCATCATGAACTCGGCGTCATCAGCCAGTTCGCAGTCAGGGGTGTTTTTCATGACCCATTTGTAATTCACCTCGGCCATTTCAGGACGGTCCAGGTACTCGTCGTAGATGAACCCGATCATGAACATGAAGTTGCACCGCTTGCCAGCATCGGCGTCGGTGATAAGCACGCGGCGGTAGTTCCTGATGGCCTCGGTGTAGATCTGCTGTTCGGTCTGCAGTTTTGCGAGCTCGACGAGCGCCTTTTTCCCCTGCGGCGTGAACACATAATCCGTTGCAAGGGTCCGGTATATGGTTTCAGCCTCTGTGGTGCTGCCCGTGTCTCGCAGCGAATCAGCCTGGTGCAGGAGCTGTTTCGGGTTCTTGTTTTTCTCGTCGCGCCAGTCCTGGGTCAGGAACTTGACGCCGGCCCTGCGGCGGATGTCGTAAAGCAGGCCGTGGAAATGGTCGTTGGTCTGCTGGTCAAGGAGATGCTTGAAATGGCTGTTTTTGGTCGAGGTATCAATGGCCCGGCCCGGATTGCCGTACTCGTCCCAGTAAGAGTACAGGGCCATGGACGAGTCGATGGACGCCATCTTTTTTGCCTTTGGCCCGAGTTTGTTGGTCATGTGGCGCTGCGCCAGCTCGAACCGCCATGCCCATTTGAGCGCTGCCTGTATCTCTGGCTTGGACGCATACCCGGTCTTTTCGGCCCGCTCGGAAAACAGGAGCCAGCGCATGAGCCATTTTGAAAAGTCGGCCAGGGACTGCTTGTTGCCGCGCAGCATTTCGCGCCGCTCCTCGGGCACCCATGACAAAATGACGTCCAGGTCTTTCTGCGAAAGGATCTTTCCGTCGCCCACCAGGTCGTCGAGGGAATCGGGGTAGGGCGAGCCGTATTTTTCCTTGTAAAATTTCTTGAGAAAGACATCCCGGTACCCTTCGTACCGCATGTATTTGATCCAGCGGCCCCTGACGGCGTTTTCATCGTTGATCGGCATGGTGGCAAGAAAGGCCGAGTCCGGCTCGTAGTCCTGCAGAAACAGTTTTTCGGCGATCTGGCGCTTTACATCGGTGTCGAAGGACGCGGTCACGGCCGTGGTGCACGGTTTTCCTGCGGAGTCGGAAAGCACGGTGCTCACGAACTCGGACTTGTGCTCGTCGTAGTACTTCCTGAGCTCCTTGTCCGAATAGCCCAGGTGCCGCTGCAGCACCTCGGTCATGTAGTTGACCGCCATGTAGTACCGTTTTTTCCACTGCCAGTCAGGGCTTCTGCGGTAGGTCCAGTTGGCCGGGTTGTACCGTTCCTTTTTGTATATCGCCTCGCATTCGATGAACGCGGAAACGGGCGGCCGGGTGGGGAGGGCAAATTCCGGCGGCGTGGTCGGATAGTTCTGGGTGATGCGGGAAAAAGCATTCACGTCGTACTGCCGGAGCACGGTCATGCCGATCCGGACGAGTTTCTTGTTTTCCGGATCCTCGCTTCCGCAGAAAACGAGGAGGAAAAGCGCTCCACAGAGAACGAGAGACAGATACTGCTGTTTCATCATAGCAAACCTCATGGCGTTTGGTTGATGCGAAGAACTGGCACGGTATCAGTTGAGCGACGCCAGCGCTTCGTCGAGGGTATCATAGATGTCAAGGAGCGTGGTGGCGCCGATGATCTCGATGATCTCAAAAACGTTTTCATTGACATTGGCGATCTTGAAGCAGCCGCCCTTTTCGCGCGCTGATTTGCTGAGGTGCAGCAGGATGCCCAGCCCGGTGCTATTTACGTATCTGAGCTTTTTGAAATCCGCAACGATGGTTACTTTTCCTTCATTGAAAAGGTTGCAGATCGCTTCCAGCACGGACTCGACGTTCGTGGCGTCGAGGTCTCCCGTGAACCGGATGAGCTGCGCGTCGTTGCGCCCTTTGATTTCCTCGCTGGTCATTTCGATGCGTGATTCCATACGACCTATTCCTCTTTAAGTTTGGTCACATGAACGGTAGTGCCGTTATCGTTGATTTCAGCGGAAAGTTCGCTTGCGAGCATTTTTACCAGAGCGAGACCCCGTCCGCGTCTTTCATCCAAATTGACAGCTTTATCGTGCAGCAGGTTATCGATATGCATGCGGAGCGAATCCGTTTTATGCGGGTCGCTCTTGTTTTCTGCGTCGATTTCCACCTTGTCCCAGTTGACCTTCATTTTAAGCGTGATGTTGTCGTGGTCGGTGTGCGCGCCGTACTGGACCGCGTTGTTGCAGATCTCATCGACGATGGTCTCGACCCTGAAGCTGTCGCGGTCGCTGTAGCCTTTGTGCAGCATGACCCTGCTGACGAACGAACGCACCGCCGGAACGATTCCGAGGTTTGAGGGGAACGATATCTTCAGCCGTTCGCTCTCATGCTTGACTTCCCAGGCATAGGCATTGCTGGCGCTGCGCAGGTCGTTGTAGATCTTGAAGATCTTGTTCGCGCCCATGAGTGCGAATTTCATCTTCAGGTCGAGACTGAGTGCGGCAAGCACCAGGTCGCCGCCCCGTTCCATGAAACGCCGCTTGAGCCCCAGAAGCTTTCCGAGCGCCGCGGATGAGACAAGCGTAACGCCGCTCATGTCCGCAATGGCGTGCTTTTTCTCTGGGTCCATATGGTCGGCAACCGTTGCCTCCAGCTGGATCATACCGGGGACATCCAGATCCCCGGAAAGCCGAAGAAAACACACGTCGGGGAACTCGGGTACCGGGATTATGGTTGAAGCGTCGCTGTTCATATGAGTCGTTGCCGGCGAATCAGTTTGGTCCTTCTCGTTTGCGTACCACGTGAATCTGCGTGACGTTCTGATCGTCGATGCTGCAGGTAACCTCTTCCGCGAGCATGCGCATCAGTTCCAGGCTGTTGTCCCGATCCCGGCCGTCCGTAGTAATGACCGGTGCGGAGGCGATTGCCTGGCGAAGCCGCGTGATGTTTTCGCTGGTGCCGCCCATGTCCTTGACCGTGAACTCCACCCGGTCGCGAAAGGCTTCGCAGACAAGTTCCACCGACGCGGGAACCGACCCGGTTCCGTAGGTCACGGCGTTGTTACACAGCTCGTCGATGATAAACTCCGAACGGAACGTGAACTTTGCACTGAACCGCAGCACCTGCAGGATGTCTGAAAACAGTTTGCGCACAAGCGGAATATAATCAAGTTCGCCGGGAAAAGTGACCGCTATCCGGTAGGGCATATCATGTTTCATATCGAGCCGCAGTCGCCTCCTTTCCCGAGGCGTTGTGTGGTGCCGTGTCTGTTCCTATTCATCGCCATGAAGAATAAACGCCTCTTCCTTGGATCCGATCATGCCTTTTTTCACCATGACCTCCACCAGCCGCGAGGTAATGGAGAGCAGCGTGGAAAACGTCGGCGCTTCGTGGAGCCCTTTTATTGTCGACACTGCTTTGGCGTCCTTTTCCGAATGACCGCGAAAGTCGTCAAGCACGCACTCCATCACATACATGATTTCACCATACGTCAGGTTTCCCTTGCGGTAATCGGAGAACTGACCAATGCCGCCGAGAATGCACTCCTTGAGCTTGTTGAATTCGTTCTTATCGTCAAATACGTTCCGATAGGAACCAATTGAAGCCATGACACTTCCCCTTGCATATGTTAAAATATCCGGCTTCCGACTGGCAGGGAGCACTCCCCGACTACGTTGCGTCACCTGTTTTATTGCGCGCTGTTAGCGCACCAACGCGCAGTTTTGTACGCACCGTGGCCGGTAGTTCGCCTGCCCTGTATGGACAGTGATAGAATATAAATCAGGTTTAAGCGATAAAGAAAGACAATCATTCCCGGCACATGAAATTCATACGCGGCGGCCATGGCAGGCGGGAATCCTATTTCGTTGTGCCGCCCTCCTCCGCAGATGGTGTTTCGCTCTCAAGAGCCTCTCCGGTTTCAGGCAGATCGGTCTTTTTCTCTTCCTCCTCCTCAGGCAGCTGCTCTTGGCCGGAAGACGGCTCAACGCTTATTTCATGCGCCTTGATTCCTTGTGGCGGCGGCGCGTCCATCTGCTTTTTCGACCGCTCATGCAACAGCAGCGCGTTAAGGACGTCTCCAGCGGAGATCGCTGCCTTAACCTGAAGTTTTTCAATCAGTTGTGCTCGTTCCTGTGCCGTGACTTGCACCGCATCCTCAACAGGGCCGAACCAGAAAATGAGTCCTTTGTCCTGCGTCAGGCTGGCGTGTGCTTCTCCGGTATAGGCGAATGTTCTTTTTCCGAAATGGAATATGGTCAGCTCAATAATCAGCGTGCCGTGCAGTTTTGCTTTAAAGAAAAAATGGCGGACCGGTTGCACCGTGCATTCCCGCACCATTGCCCAGACAATAAACGCGGAGTCGTGCGAGAACCGTTTGAGCGATGCGGCCAAAGACGACGTCATGACCGGATAAGTATACTGGTCCATGCGCGCCTGAAGCCGCTTGCTCTCTTCATTATTGATAAATGATACTTCACTCAGGGTGGCGAAGTGCTCTTCGATGAGACGGGTGAAGCTTTTTTCAATCGCAGGGGCGCCCTCATTGGCCAGGCCCAGGAACACGACCGGCTTGGCGCACCACGTGCTCATGGCGAAAAGCAGCAGCAGCATACCTGTTGTCCGGACAATGCTCACAGGGACCCCCCCTTTTTTCGTACCTCGTCGTTTGCGCGATAGATCCAGGCCAGAATTTCGGCTACCGATGCATATAATTCCGGCGGAATCTCCCGGTCAAGGGCCACCTGTGACAGAAGCTCAACGAGCCCCTCGTCGCGATGGATCGGAACCTGGTACGCGAGCGCAAGTTCCTTGATTTTTTCTGCAATATGGCCCTCTCCCTTGGCAACGACGCGGGGTGCGGTATCCAGCTCTTTTCTGTACCGAAGGGCAACCGCCATATCCCGCGCTGTTTTTCGTTTTCGTCTCATGGTATCATGCCTGCACATCAATGATTGAGGTTGAGGTGGGCGCCCGTGGCACGGATCCAGCACCTGAGGCCCGGGCGGCCGGGCCGACAAGCTCGATTCTCGGTGACGGCAGGCCGAGTGCAACGAGCGAGTCTCGCAGCGCGGACCGTTTTCTCTTGAACCATGCCCGCGTCGGGGCGGATTCTATCTCCAGCGCGATCGAGAGGCTTTTTTTTACCTGATAGTCAAGCCGCGCGCAGATCGGTCCCAGAAGCGTCGGTGCGACATTGATATACACCGTATAGTGCTGACGGTCGCCACCGCCCCGCCTCTCCTTGCGGTGCTGCTTGATCAGCCGCACATGCATCTCGGTCCACTCTTCACCGATTTTGACCGGAAGCGATATGATCTGCTGCTCGCCCGAAGCGGTGGGGGTCTGCCGTGCCATGAGCTGGAGCGATTCTATCCGCTGCAGGAGCGTTTCGATATTCGCCTGTACGGTCTGGCGCACCATGGGTGAAGCATCGTGATCAGCAGGGGCGGCAGGCGCGCCGCCTTTCCCGTCAGCCCCTGCTCGCGCCGCGTTTTCGTGCAGTGCCTCGCGCAGGGCCGCTTCCGCCATGCTTATGACCCGGGGTCTGAACAGATCAAGACGCGATATGAGCGCCAGGAGGCTTTTTTCCAGGGCGGTGGTGTAAAACGCCGGCGGGCCCGCCGGTTCCGACGGACTTTGGGATCGGGCGTGGGCCGCATCCTGTTGCGCATGTTTCTGAATCGTCAGTTCCAGGACCGCGATTGATTGACGGATGAACGCATTGAGGCGTTCCTTGACATCCCGCAGGAAAGCCTCGGCCGTCTCCTCGGAAAGCTCCTGTCCTGAGGACGCAGCCTGGGCACTGCCCCGTATAAGCAGGAGCAGGTCGTTCTGTTGCCGTTCGATCCTGCCTACAAGCGACGCGAAAAACGCGCGGAGTTCCTGGCGCAGATCGTGTGCCGGTCTGTCAAGCGGCTGCTGCGCTTCGGCCCCGGCTGCGGACAACGGCGTGGCGCCGGTCATTTTGTCAATAGCAGTCAAGCATGCCTGGCGACACTCCTGGACGGCCGCAAAAAGAGCCGCGGCGTGCGGGGGTACCGCGGCCCCCTGCGTGGCGGGGGAGGATGCTGCCAGCGCGGTGTCCGCTAGCGGCCGGGCCGGTTCGATCAGGTGCAGGAGCTGCAGAAGAAACGGCTTCAATCCAGCGGTATCCGGGGTCCGCTTCGCGGCTATTGCCTGCTCGAAGTCGAGGCCGAGCCGTTGCACCATACGGGCTATGAGGCCGAGGCGGTCGCTTGTTTTGTCAAGGGCTGGCGCAACCAGGCCGAACTGTTCGGGTGGCGGGATGGCAACCGTAGTTTGCGGCAGGCGGCTCCATGCGGCCGCAAGATCACGAAGCGCATCAATGATTGATGCCGGGGAAAATACCGGCGCGAGCGGAGCGAGCGCCGAGGGCGCAGCGCGGGAATCGGCCGCCGCATGAAGCCATTGCACCAGCGAAGCGGCCTGGGCGTCGGGGCTACCGGCTTTTGACGACCCTGCCGGCATCTGCAGCGCGGCGGCAAAAGTGTCCAGCAGGCGCAGGTAATCCAGCGGCAGCGCGCCCCGATCGGCAAACACCCGAGCGAACACGTCCGCAGGCACGGATTTGAACATCCTGCTCTGGAGTGCGGACCCTTTCCATGAATCCAGTTCACGCAGAACATCTTCAGGCCCGAGTAGCAGCAGCACGCTCTCCTGCGCCGCATACACCCTGGTACTCAGGATAATGATGCCATGCGCGTTCAAGCTGGTGCGGAGCCGCGCAGCAAGCGCCGGGTCGCCGGCCGCGTCTTTTCCAAGAAAACGCAACGCCTCTTCCACGCTCGTAAAGGCGAACATCCCTTCGGGAAGCGCGCGTCCGTCAATAATGACCCTGCCCGTCGAGGCCGGAGGATCGCTGACGTCAATTTTTCCCTTGAGTTGCTCTATGAGTTTCACGGCTGTTGCGATCATTTCTGAAGAGGGCTCTTCGGAGCCGGCAATCGTTCCCAGAAGGCTGGAAATGGTGGCAGTGAGCCCAGCATCGATCCGCGAACATGCCGAAGCCATTGAGCTGAAAAGCGCTTCGCTTTGACGGAGTGCGACAGCGTCTGACCGCCCCTGCGTAAGGGAGAGTAAAATGGTATCCAGCGATCCTTTGAGCTTTCGCGGCGATCCGACAGCATGGGGTACAAACGAGTCGCTTCTCGCTCCGGACGGCCGCCTTGCCGCTTCATCCAGCCGCTCGATAACAAGGTCTCTGCCGTGTGCAATGACATTGACCCGTTCACCCGCAACAAGAGTTCCGCTTGTCACTGTAACGTTTATTTTATCACGGCCAAGAGAAATGAGATATGAGTCTGAACCAACCTGACGCTCAACGCGTCCGATACCCTCTCTGGCACGCAAGCCAGAGACAGCGTTGGCAATGGCAGCAACTACAGCTGGGGCGGGAACCATAGAGATCCGCTGGGTTATAAGCTCTTGTTCTATAATAGTATATCGGATTTCGCGGACTTTTTCTGTATATTTTTATCATGGCGATTGGCGCTTGTCATGTCTGCACCGGGATGAACTTTTTTTTCCGGCACTTGACCCAAATTACCCTGATCGGTTATTTTTGTATTTCTATAAAAGACTTGTATCACTATAATCCATAAAACAACCCGTCATGAACAGACTAGGATGCATACAGCACCGGTTTTATCAAGGAGATATGTAGACCTTCACATCCATACGATACATTCCGACGGTTCAAGCAGTGTTCGAGAGGTGCTGGAAATGGCTCAAAGAAAAGGGCTTGCAGCTATTTCCATTACTGACCATGACTGCATAGATGCCTATCCCCGTGCGATTGAAATCGGAACGGACATGGCAATTGAAGTCGTTCCTGGAGTGGAGCTCTCAAGCGAAATCGGAGATATTGATCTTCATATCTTGGGCTACTTCATTGATTATCAGAATCCTGCGTTGAACCGGATGCTCAGGGAGATGAAAGACGCGCGCTATCTCAGGGCCCAGAAAATCGTGAGCAATTTAAACAAGCAGGGTGTTGACCTCCGGTTTGAGACCGTGCTGTCAATTGCCGGTGTCGGCGCCATCGGGAGGCCGCACATTGCCCTGGCCATGCTCAGGGAGGAGTTGGTCTATTCGTTTCGGGAGGCGTTTGAGAAATATCTTGGCTACGGGCTTCCCGCCTATGTCGAGAAGTATAAGATGCGTCCGAAAGAAGTGTTCGATCTTATCAAGAGCGCAGGTGGCATTCCGGTGCTTGCGCATCCCGGCGTGACCGGTGTTGACGAACGGATACCCGAGTTTATCAAAGACGGGGTTATGGGCATCGAAGCCTATCATACCGAGCATTCGCAGGCGTCCCAGCAGAATTATGCCAAAATTGCCCGCGCGTTCGGACTGGCGATCACCGGAGGATCCGATTTTCACAATACGAGCCACAACCGGTCTGAAATCGGTGTGCCGCGCGTCCCGCAGAGCACGGTGAAAAGCCTCAAAGAAAAAACAAACGCTTCGGTATCGGAGGAATACCGCGCATGAGCACCATCGTGCCGGTCATTCTTGCCGGGGGAATCGGCGAGCGTTTCTGGCCGCTGTCCCGTTCTTCGCACCCCAAGCAGCTCCTGGCACTCGCGTCCGGGAAGACGCTCATTGAGGAGACCCTTTCTCGCGCGCGGGAGGTAGGAACAAAAGGCGTTATCCCGCTTGTCATTACCGGCAGCAGGATCGCCTCCCGCATCAATGCGCTGCTTTCTGGAACACGGTCCTGCGACTGCATTGTCGAGCCGGTGGGGAAAAACACGGCCCCGGCCGTGGCGCTTGCCGCAGCCTGGATCGAGGCGCGATACGGCACCGCAATCATGGTGGTGCTGCCGGCCGACCATCTGGTGCGCCCCCTCCGGGATTTCAAAGCCGCGGTGCGGTGCGCCTGCGACTTTGCTGCAAAGTTTGACCAGCTGGTGGTCTTCGGGATAACCCCGACCCGCCCGGATACGGGATACGGCTATATACAGCTTGGCGCGCATATCGGCGGAAAGGGAGCGGTCAAATGCTTTCGCGTGGCCCGTTTCGTCGAAAAACCTGATGCTAAAACCGCGCAGCGCTACTGCGCGGCCGGGACCTACAGGTGGAACTCCGGAATGTTCGTCTGGAAAACGCGTGTTCTGCTCGAAGAGGTACGGACGCACATGCCCCTTCTTTTCAACAGGGTAGCCGAAGCTTCGAAAAAACGGTTTTCAACGGCGGCAATCGACGCGTTTTACAAAGGAGCGGTAAAAGAGTCGGTGGATTATGGCATCATGGAGCGTTCGCAGCGGGTCAGCGCGGTATCGGGAAATTTTTTCTGGGATGATATCGGGTCATGGGAGTCACTGTCCCGCATTCACCCTCCTGCGCGGGACGGCACGACCGTTGTCGGCGAACGGGTGTTCCAGGAGGAATGCACGTCGAGCCTCATAGTAAATAGGTCGTCTCATGCGCTCGCGGCGATCGGGTGCTCAAACCTGGCCGTGGTCGCCACGCACGATGCGGTGCTTGTCATCGACCGTTCGAAATTGCCGGACATCAAGGAGTATCTGGGCCGGATGAAAAAACGCCGGGTATTTCCGCAGGACCTGTTTTAATCGGCCCTGCTGGGGGACCGGCGGTTTTCCCAAGATAGGCGAATGCGGACAGTATGGCTACCCCGTCTCTCATGTTCATCGCGGGCGATCCGTCGGGCGACCAGCACACGGCCGCCGTGGTTGAGCGCGTCCGGCAGAGCCATCCGGATGCAGAATGCTGGGGGATTGGCGGACCGGCCATGCAGCGCGCCGGATTTTTGCCGGTCATGCCGTTCGAGCAGTTCAACCGCATGGGTTTCCTGGAAGTCATAGGCCACCTTCCTTTCTTCTTCGCGGCGAAAAAAACCCTTGTCCGGCTTCTTGCAAAACGAAAACCCCAGGCGCTGGTGTGCGTCGATTATTCCGGATTCAATATCCCGATGATGAAAGCGGCCGCCCGACGCGGGGTGCCGGTAGTATGGTATATTGCGCCCATGGTATGGGCGTGGAACAGAAAGCGCGCGGCCGTTCTTTGCAGGCATGCC
This sequence comes from Chitinispirillaceae bacterium, assembly GCA_016932075.1. The sequence continues at coordinate 11,654 of JAFGDP010000025.1, forward strand.
GCGCATATTGCCGTGATATTTCCTTTTGAAACAGCCTGTTTTTCTTCGCGGCAGACATCGGTAACGTTTGTGGGAAATCCCACCGTGGAGGCCATGGAACGCCACGGGCTTTTTTCCCGATTGCCCAGAACTCCTTCCCCGGGCTCCTCCCTGCACCTCGTGATTGTTCCCGGATCACGGCGCCAGGAAATTGAGCATATGCTTCCACGCATGATCGGCGCGGCAGCGATTCTGCAGGAACGCTTCGGACCATTTCGAGTCACCGTATCGCAGTACGGTACCCTTCCCACTCAGATTTACAAAAATCATATCGGCGCCAGGCCGATTGCGCTCCATAGCGGGCCGCTCCGTGATTTGCTGGTACAGGCAGATCTTGCGCTGGTAACATCGGGAACCGCAACACTGGAAACGGCGCTCATAGGGATTCCTTTCATTATAGCGTATCATACGTCCGTTATCACCTATACCATTGCCCGGCGCCTCGTCCGTATTCCCCATGTCGGACTTCCGAATATTATCGCGGGAGAGATTATTGTTCCTGAGTGCATTCAGGAGCAGGCCGATCCTCAGAACCTGGCGCTCACCCTCGGCCGGTTTATTGAGTCGCCGCGGCTCTATGAGAACACGGTCAAGCGGCTCACGGCACTGCGTCACGAACTTGGCAGGAAAAGACCTTCAGAGGAAGTCAGCCGAATTATCATGAAAACAATCGGGCTTCCGGATAGTCATTGATTGCTGTCCGGCCCATGCTATTTTCCTGATATGAAAAAGACCATCGAGTACCTGCAGCAGAAAAAGGCGCGGCATGAGCCGATTACCATGGTAACTGCCTACGATTACACGTTTGCCAGTATCGAGGACGCGGCAGGCGTCGATGCCATTCTTGTCGGCGACAGCGTTGGTACCAATATGCTTGGCTACGGGTCGGAACGCGAGGTTACCATGGCCGACATGCTGCACCATACCGCGGCGGTTGCACGGGCAGTACGGCAGGCATTCATTCTTGCTGATCTTCCTTACCGGTCGGCAGAAACCGTGGAGGATGCGGTACGCAATGCCGGATTGCTCGCAGAAAAGGGGGCTGCGTGCGTTAAACTCGAGGGGTGGAATGAAGTTGCTCCTGTTATCAAGCGGATGTCCGGGAGCGGATTAACCGTGTGCGGTCATATCGGATACAATCCACAGATTCATGGGGCTACCCCCAGGCAATTTGGAAAAACCGCAGCCGAAGCGCATGACCTTATTCAAAGCGCGGTCGCTCTTCAGGATGCCGGAGCGCAGCTGGTTATTGTTGAAACGATTGCCGAAGAAGTAGCAGGCGAAATAGCCGCGACGCTCGCGGTTCCGGTAATCGGTATCGGCAGCGGAAAGGAGTGTGACGGTCAGGTGCTTGTGGTCCACGATCTTTTGGGCATGGTACCGAGGACCTTTAGGCATGTCAAACGCTATTGCGATATGTATCACCATTCATTACAAGCTGTTACTGCCTATATCACCGATGTGCAAAACAGGCATTTTCCAATGAAAGAACATGCTTTTCATATGGATCAGTCCCAACGTGCTGCGTTTAAAAATGATTCAGGCAAAAAGCACAGGAACATAACCGGTGAGCAGGTAATACAATAAATTTTTCAATTACTTTTCCGTATTCCTATTTGTTCTCTATGCGGCCGGTTCGGGGCGTTTCTGCCGGCAAAACATTATTTTCTTCTTGGAGGGCGTGACCTTTTGCTATTTTTCACTATTCTTTAATTACAATACCTATGCAAAATCCTTATCTGGGGCACCAGTCGTAAACCATATGATGCAGGAATTTCTACTCTTTCTCGTAAAAAGAGGAAAGCTGTTTGTCATTAATTTTATTTTAATATCGCTTGTGGCGTGGGCGTATGCCTGGTTTATAGCGAAAAAGGAGTATCAGGCCCAGGTAACCTTTCTTCCGCCGGCCGGTGAAACCGCCAGCCCTTTGTCGCTCATGGGAATTCCCCTGCCGTCGCTTTCCGGTTCTTCCATCATGACGGAACAGATAGAGACCATTTTTCACAGCAAGGCCATAAAGCGGCGGATTATAGATCAGTTTGATTTTTACACTATTTTTAAGCTGACGAAAAATATCAACAAATTTGAGTTGGCGATCAAGAACCTTCGCAATTATTTGATGCTGAGTTCCGTCGAACGGGGAAGCATGGGATTTGAAAAGATCGTTTCATATACCATTACCTGTTACCACCCTTCTCCCGATACTGCCAAAATGATGAGTGAGTTTGCGTTTTTTCTTCTCGACTCGTCGGTGCGCAATGTTTCAATGAGCAGGGCGCTGCGCAACAGAACTTTTATTGAGGACCAGCTGATCCTGCATAAAGCAATGCTTGACAGTCTGCAGAAAGCGTTTGAAGCTTTTCAAGTTGCCAACAAAGCATATGTAATACCCGAACAGCTGAAGCTTTCCCTGAAGGCATATTCAGAATTGAAGTCGGCGGCGATCCTGAATGAATTGAAGATAAAAACCCTTGAACGTGAATTCAGGGGGCCGCTTCCCGAGCTTGAAGAGCTTCGAAAAATGGCGAGACTGTATAATGAGAAGCTTGCTCAGCTTGAGAGCGAAGGAGAACCGGACGTGCTTCCCAGTCTCGGTCTTTCGACAAAATTACTGCCTCAACATTCCAATCTTGTCAGGGAAATCGAGGTGCGCAATGAAGTCATACTCATGCTTGAGCGGGAGCTTGAGCAGGCACGGTTGCAGGAGTCAAAGGACATTTCGTCATTGGTGGTGGTTGATGCGCCGTTTGTACCTGAGTATAAGTCAAGGCCTAAGCGCTTGGTCCTGATAGCAGGTATCGTGGCGATAGAGCACCTTTTGCTGATTATTCTATTGTCGTACCATTTTTATTTTTCAACGGTTTTCATGCGTCATGAAAAAATACACCTGTTTCTCCGTGCCTTAAAAAATAAGGAGTGATGGTTATGCTGTTGCATACCATTCCAGGTGAATATCCGCCCGATGACCCATGGTGTCACGTAAGGGGTCGGAGGAACAATACCGCCTGTTCTGCGGGGGGACAGAAATAAGGTTCGGTCGGTTTGAAAAAAGGAGAATAATGACAAATGCCGTCTGTGCACGATCGTTATCGAATACTGTCGGTGGTGATACTGTTCTTTTTTGTTGTTGACCTGCCGGCACAAACCAGCCCCTTTCCTTCGACGCTTTTTTCATCGAGTAAATTCGAGGATTTGCGTGGCGACGGCGCTGACCTTACCTCGATTTCCGGTTTGAGTGAAAAAGGCGCATTGAAGGGCCGCTTCAGCGAAGCCCTTGATAACTCAATAGACGAGACGCACTATATGGTGGGCGGTGGGGATGTGTTTATCATTTCAAGCACCGATAAAACCAACCGGATATTTTTAGGCACGGTCAGCCAGAACGGGGATATGTTGATACCTGATTTGGGTGAGGTGGCGATAGGAAAGGTTTCACTAAAAAAAGCCAAGGAATTGATCAAGGAGTTTGTTCGTCGGAAAATAAGGGGTGCGGGAGAGGTTGTCGTCGCGCTGCACAAGGCAAAAATTGCAAATGTTAACGTCATTGGAATGGTCGTTACGCCGGGCACCTATGAAATTGCCGGTGTTATGCGAATATGGGACGCCATCGGCGGGGCCTGCAGGAATTTCGATGGCGTCACGGTGAAACGGCTTTTTGATGAGTGTGATATGCGTTCGATCAATCGCATACACGGGGACTCTCTTTATCTTCTGGATATGTTCACCTATGTATACCAGGGTGACTTTACGCACAATCCCTATGTGTATCCGGGGGATAAAATCATTATCAATCCTCTTCAGAACAGGATTTTCATTCATGGTGAAATTGCCGGACCTCGAACAGGATGGATCCCGCTCCGCCAAGGTGAACGTGCCGTTGATTTTCTTGCCCTTTTTATGTTAAACGAAAATTCTGATTCTGGAAACATCCAATTAAGGCGGAAACAGATCGCGGAAAACGGCAGCGTTAAAACTCAGGTGATACGTCTGGCGGAGCAACCAGGAGAACTATTATGCAATGGCGATGTAATTACGGTACCTTCCAAGAAAAACGCATTTGAAGTGTTCATGATGACTATTGATGGAGAGGTGCGCCGGCCGGGAATGTACCCGATAGAAAAAAGCGGCACCTCGCCGGAGGATGTTTTTGCAATGGCGGGGGGAAAAACACCTTTTGCAAATGAAGAAAAAACGGTCGTCATACGGAGGAATAAATTCTCCGTGGCTATGCCTATGATCATCGAGGGGAAAACCACCGAGTTCGGCGAACCGATCAGTTCGATCAGGCCTGAATTGGGTTCGGCAATGGGACTAATGACGTCGACGAAGGACTATTCGATACTAAAACTCAAAGACAATCCCGACCTGAAGCTTGAGCCGAATGACCAGATTTTCGTGCCGCGGTCCGAAAAAACCGTGTATGTCAGCGGCAACGTCAGGAACCCCGGCGGATATCCCTATGTAAAGGGCAAAACAAAGGAGTATTATATTCAACAAGCGGGCGGGTTTACCGAAAAAGCAAGCCGGCCAAACGTGTATCTCGTTGCGGAATACGGCGATGTCCGTCAGGTGTTCAACCGGGAAATCATCGAGGACGGTGACGTCATCGTCGTCCCGATGTCGCAGGAGTTCAAGAAGCTCACCACAATCATCCTTCCCATACTTAATGCGGGTTTAGGCATGCTCGGCCTGCTCGTTGGACTCTATGCAACCCTGCAATAGGCGCCGTTATCGGCGTAAACCCTGCGTTTGCGGAGCCGGCGTCAGGACGGTATGAGGCCGCGCATGAGGATTCCCGCTATGAGCGCGAGAATGGCGTAAAATTCCGGATATGCCGCAAGGATCATGGTATTGCCGAATACGCTATGGCCGCTGCCGATGGCGGCGATGCCGTCGGCGCACACCCTTCCCTGATACATGCCGCTGAAAATGCAGGCGAATCCTACGGCAAGGCCCGATCCAAGGACGATACTTCCCTGCAGGAGCGTCATATCAGGTGTAATGACCGATTGAAAAAGAAAAAACATGACAAAACCATAAAGTCCCTGGGTTCCCGGCACCGCCGTAAGCACGATGCCGCTGCCGAAAAGATCGGGCCGCTTTTTTAAAAGTCCGAGCGCCGCGCTCCCTGCGGTGCCGGTGCCGATTGCCGATCCTGCGCCGGCGAGTCCTACCATACAACCTAATCCGATCAATGCTGCGATAAGTCCCATAGGGTCTCCTTGGATGAATGTCAACTGGTTATGGTGTCTGTTCCTTGGCTATTTTAACAAAGGGAATAAAGGGTTTTCCTCCGCCGAGAAATCCAAGATTGGAATAAAATTCAAGAAACGTGAGGCGCAGCGAATGAACAAACGCGCCGACCATGGCGAGGGTAAAATTCAGACTGTGGCCGAAAAGCAGGATCAGGATGGTGGCGATGATCATCGGAGAGTCGAAATGAACCTGCCCGTTTTCGGTGATCACCTGGAACGCCATCGCGTTTACCGCGCCGCCCAGAAGGCCGCTGGCAAGACCAAGAGCAAAAAGCCTCAGGTATGACAGCAGATGGGAAAAGATGCCCCCCGCAAACTGGTACAATTCCCACAACCCAAGCGGGAGCCGCACGGAAAAGGGTTTTCGCGGATTATTAAAAAGGAAGAGCAGAACAAGGCCGGCACACATCATGGTTTTGGCTAGCGCAATCGGAATCAGAAGCGGAATTTTACCGAACGGAATTATGCCGATCGTGGTAGCGGCGATGGAGAGGCCAAGAAAATCGACGTGCGCTGCCCAGGAAAGGCTGCCGACGATCATTGCGATATACGCAAAAGGCACTATCACGGAAACGAAGGTTTTTGTCCTTCGCACTTCGTTCACCATTCGCAATACAATCGCCAGCGTAAGCTGAACATAACCGATCACCAAGGCAAACCGCATCATGGGAAACACCGTTCCTTCTTCACCTTCGGTTGCGGCAAGGAAGGGGGTGAACAGGGTACTTTCGGGGAAAAAGGCGGAATCCGGTGGAGTACCGGCAAGGGGAAAAAGCGGATTGCTGAAGCAGTTGTTGAGGGCAATGCCGCAGAGCGCGGTAGAGGCGCCGAGGACGGCGATCAGCATGCAGATTAGCCGTTTGGACGGGGCCAGGGTGAATGCGGCGACACCTGCGGCTGAAAAAATGATAAGGCCGTACGCCAGATCCCCTATGCACAGACCGACAAAAAGGGTAAAGAAAGGGGCAAAAAAAGGCGTCGTGTCTATTTCACGGTAATTGGGAAGCGAATAAATTTTTAATACCGGCTCGAACAGCCGTGAAAAGGGACCGCTTTTCAGAAGTACGGGGACCTGTTCGTCGGGAAGCGGCTCCCGCATGATCCAGTATGCGCTGAAGCGGCTGAGGAATTGTGACAGGGCTGTTTCGCGGTGGGCCGGGAGCCATCCGGAGAGCGTAAGGAGGGTACCCTGGACCGTATCGCGCATGCTCAGGCGTGCGCCTTCCATGCGGACGCCATCAAGCATCTCAGCGCGCATCCCGTACAGAATAGCAATTACCGGTGCAAATTCAGCGAGTTGCCGCTGGATGGTTACCTGCTCCTCGGAAAGCTCCTTGATACGTTCGAGCGCGGTTGCGAGCGACAACAATGGGAGACGGATCTCCTCCGCGCCCGTGGTCTGCAGATCAGCGGGCCCGATCGTAATGAAATAGACGTGCCGGGTATCACGGGAGATCTCTTTTCGATAGGTATCGCCGTTCTTCAGCCGCGCCCATTTTTTAGGGTGGATAATGAAGAACCGTACCGGAACACCGTTTTCCCCGAGTGCGCGGACAACCCGCGGATCGAACTGACCCCATGGCGCAAGCTGGTCGGCCTCCTTTTTCAGACGCGAGAGTTCCTGGCCGGTGCGGTCGAGTTCCTGGTCAAGCGCTGTGGCACGAGCGATGATATGCTCGCCGCTCAACTGGCCGGTTTCGGCAACCGATGCGGTGCCGTGGGTTTTCCGGCATTTCCGTATGAGCTCAATCGTACGGTCGATGTTCTTCAACCGTTCGGTCAGCCGTGAGAACTCGCCCGCGGAAGCTGGAATGTTCTCTTCAAGATGAACCACGCCTAGGGCGCGGAGTTCATCGAGAAAACGTTCCCGTTCCCGGTGGTAGAGCAGCAGCTCCAGCTTTTTCATCGGGACGATCATGCCGCCGCCCTTGCCGCCGCACGTCTTGATTTGAGGATCTTCTGCGACGATTTGGAGAGATTCTCTTCATCTTCAAGAAACCGTTTGATTTTCCTGATCGCTTCCTGATATTCCGGAATCAACACCTTCTGGTACAGGTTGACTTTCTGGGTTGTTTTTTTTCTGGCGATTTCGAGGATCCGCACTTTCTCGAGGGCAATTTTTTCCCTGATACGCAATGTTACCGTCCGCTTGACCTGTTCAAGGCCTTCCGGCAGCCAGAATGGTTTTTCAAAGACACTGTAGGGTGCAATAGAGAAGGCAATGTCCTTGAGCACCGGGGTTTTCACGCCCGCAATGATTTTTTCACCGAGGGCGACGTTCTCAATGCTGAACATGGATCTCTCGAATTCATTCCACAGGCGCGGCGCGATCATCGCCCGAGTATGGTCGACGGCGATCTCCTTTTCAATCTCGGCGAGTTCGCCGCGCGCGCGCTGCACCTCGAAGCGGAGCGCCGACTCCTTTGCGCAAAGGATGGGCAGCGCGTTTTCCCGTATGCGCAGGTCCCTGGTGAGCTGGTTAAGAAACGTTTTATTATACTGTATTTTTACGGGCATGATTCATTTCCCTCCGGGACGCCGCTCCCCCGAAACGTCATCCGGCCTTCCAGTACGTATCCACGAACACCTGCTTGATCCCGACCTCATCCTTTGAGAAGTGTTTGTTAAAAAGCCTCCATACACAGTCCAGCATTGCCGTGGTGTCGATATTGACGTCAATGGCAAGAAGTTCGCGTGAATACTCCTTGGCAAAAGCCAGCGCGCGCCGGTCGTAATCGGTAAGCTCAAAACCGTTTTCAAGTTTTGTGCGGGCGTTCGCCGCATCCGCATACAGGCGCACCGAGGCGTTCATTACCTGCGGATGGTCTTCGCGCGTTTTTTTGCCGATAACAAGCTGTTTGAGCCGTGAAAGACTGCGGAAGGGATCAACGATAACGCGGCCGATATCGGTATCACGGCGCAGGTAAAGCTGGCCTTCGGTGATATAACCCGTGTTGTCCGGTATGGAATGGGTAATATCGCCTCCCGAAAGCGTGGTAACGGCAATGATGGTGATGGATCCGCCGTCAGGGAACTGCGCCGCCCGCTCGTAGATCCGAGCCAGGTCGCTGTACAGCGATCCCGGCATGCTGTCTTTGGACGGTATCTGGTCCATGCGGTTGGAAACAATGGACAGCGCGTCGGCATAGAGCGTCATGTCGGTGAGCAGACAGAGAACCTTCTGGCGGTGCTCCACCGCGAAATACTCCGACGCGGCAAGGCACATGTCGGGAACGAGCAGCCGTTCGACCGGCGGATCCTGGGTGGTATTAACAAAAGCAACAATGCGGTCGCGCGCGCCCGCATTGTCAAAGACCGCCTTGTAGTAAAGGTAGTCGTCATTGGAAAGTCCCATGCCGCCGAGCACGATCACGTCGGCTTTTGCACGGAGCGCAACGGTCGCCATGACCTGGTTGTACGGCTGGTCGGCGTCGGCGAAAAACGGGATTTTTTGACCGGTAACCAGCGTGTTGTTGAGATCAATACCGGCGATGCCCGTGGCGATGAGTTCCGAAGGCTGCCGCCGCCGCACCGGGTTGACCGACGCGCCTCCGATTTCCACCGGCGTTCCTTCGATACGGGGCCCGCCGTCGATGGGTTCTCCATAGGCGTTCATGAACCGTCCCCGCAGACCCGGACCAGCCGTCAGCATGGGAAAAGAACCGAGGAACACCACTTCCGCGTCGGTGGCGATACCCTGTGTGCCGGGAAAGACCTGAAGCGTGACGCGATCGCGTTCGATGCGCACCACCTGGGAGGGCCTTCCGTCGACAAGCGCCATCTCCTCGTTGGCGACATCCAGTGCTTTGACCGCACAGGTCGCCTTGGTGATTTCCTCGATATGGGTATAGATCCGTTTGAAGGCTTGTGTTTTCATCGCCGCATTATTCCTTTGTATCGAATGATCGTACCCCCGCGCCGTCACTGCACCGTTCGTCAAGGTGCGTGAAAAGCCGCTCTTGAAATTCGTTGAACGGCGGGCTCTTGAACTCCTTGTAGTTCATCTGCCGGAGCAGGTTGATTGCTTTTTTGAAATAGGCGGCTACCGCCTCAAACGATTCAAAACGGAATTCCGCATCGCAGATGGCCAGGACCAGGTCGGCCATATACCGTTGACGCTCAATGGGCGTTGAGGCGTCTATCCGGTCAAAAGCGTCCTGCTGCAACAGAACGAAATCAATGATCTCGGCCTTGTTGAACGCCACATGATAGTCGAGTGGCACGCCGTCATCGCCGAGGATGTTTATCTGGTCCCGCATTTCCTTTCCCCTGAGAAGGCAGTCCTTGATCTTCTGAACCCTGCCGACCCATCCCTTCTCAAAGGCGTCATCGAAAAACGCATTCATCTCTTCATATTCAAGGTATTTCGAGTAGCTGTCTATGGGATCGATCGCCGGATACCGCTTGCTGTCCGCGCGGACCTGTGACAGGGCGTAAAAGCAGCGCGCGACCTTCTTTGTGGCTTCGCTGACCGGTTCCTTGAGATTGCCGCCGGCGGGACTGACCGTGCCGATGAAGGTAACGGATCCTGAGGCGCCGTTGTTGAGCCGCACATACCCTGCCCGCGCATAATAATTGGCGATGATGGCGGGCAGGTCCATGGGAAACGCGTCCGGGCCCGGAAGCTCTTCCATGCGGTTCGACATTTCGCGCAGCGCCTGCGCCCAGCGCGAGGTGGAATCCGCCAGCAGCATGACCTTAAGGCCCATCATCCGGTAATATTCGGCAACCGTCATGGCGGTGTACACGCTCGCTTCACGCGCCGCGACCGGCATGTTGGAGGTGTTGCAGATGATGATAGTGCGTTCTATCAATTTGCGGCCGGTCCGAGGATCATCGAGTTTCGGAAACTCGGCAAACAGCTCCACCACTTCGTTGGCGCGCTCGCCGCATGCGGCGATGACGATGAGATCGGCATCCGCGAATTTTGCGAGAGCATGCTGCAGCACCGTCTTTCCGGAACCGAACGGGCCCGGGATAAATCCGGTGCCGCCTTCGGCCATGGGGTTGAGGGTGTCGATGACACGCACGCCGGTTTCCAGTATTTTAAACGGCCGCATCTTGCTGCGGTAGCACTGCATTTCGAGTTTTACCGGCCAGTGCACGGCCATGGTGAGGGGCCGCTCCCGGCCGTTCCGGGAGATCACGGCAATGGTGTCGTCGACGGTATACTCTCCCTCGGGCGCAACCGAGACAAGGGTGACGCTTCCCTCAATGTCAAACGGCACCATGATCTTGTGCTCGATCCATCCTTCCCGGACCCAGCCGAGCCAGCTCCCTGCTTCGACGACGTCGCCCGGGCCGGTCAGCGGGATAAAATGCCACGTGGCTTTTCTGTCGAGCGGGTCGGTATAGTCACCCCGGCGCAGGAACAGTCCTTCCTTGGCGACAAGATCGTTCTGGAGGCCGTCGTAATTTTTCGACAGCATGCCCGGTCCAAGGGTCGCCTCGAGCATGTGTCCCGAGAACTCGACGGATTGCCCGATACGAAGACCGCGTGTGCTCTCAAATGACTGTGCGTAGGCGGACGAGCCGCTGATTTTTATTACTTCGGCCATGAGACGGGTTTTTTCCAAACAAATGAAACAGATTTCGTTCTGAAAAACCGGACCGTTTACCTCAATGGTAATGAGGTTGGATACGATGCCGACAATGGTGCCGTGAGTGCCCATGCTATCCCTTTGCTGTTAAACTGAATTGCCCGACACAATCCTCGACAAGACGCGCATGCACTCGCCGGCCTTCCTGTTCATCCAGCTTCTGCCACCGTTCGACAAGCAGCAGTTTCAAGGCGCAGGCAAGGATTGTTTCTATACGGAAAAAATCAACGGGAACGAGTTCGTCGATAACGTTCCATCGCAGAATGTCGAGCGTTTTTTCCCTCTCAAGGGGCGTTTTTTTATGGAGCTCAAGCAGCTGTTCTATCCAGCGGAGTTTCCCGGAAAGGCCGAAATCCGGGGCGCTGGAACGCCGGAGCGATGAAGCGACATCATTGGACCCGATGATCGTTGACGACATGACGTCGGCCCGGGAGCCAAGCGACAGGTGCGTGAGCTTTTTCCGCAGCGTCAGCGCAGCCAGGACGTTACGAAGATTGCATTCAAACGTGAACCATTCCCGCAGGAATTCATTGCCAGCGTCCATCATTTCGCCGAAGAAGAGCGCGTTGAGCTGGTCGGGCCAGGAATAGCCGGCAACGGGCGGCGCATTGTCCCGGTAGGCATTAACGAAACGGGAAAGATAGTCGGGAAACAGCTCTTTCCCCTTGCACCCGGCAACGACCTCTTCCCTGTTCAGGTTGCCGCGGTCATCAAACGGAACATCCGTTGCTGCAAGGGTATTATAAACGTTGCTGTTATCGATTTGCAGCCTGATTTTGCCGAGGAGGTCTCGATCCAGGGAGACCACCGCATCGTCGGCTTCCGCCATAAAATCGTTGAACGACGGAGCATGTCGCTTCTCGTCGAGAAACAGGTCGGGCAGGCCGGCTGCGAAATAAAAATAGTGGGCGGGCATTGGATTACCGTTTTTTTTCCTTGAAGAGGATTTCCACGGTGCGCGGCCGCAGGAACTCTTTGAAAAACGCCGCGAAATCTTCGTCGGTCATGCTGATTTTGTATTCCTGGCCGGCAGGTCCGATGCGAAGCCCCCCTTTGAACAATCTGGAAAAAGCGACCGTCAACCCGCCGGACAATTCGCGAGCTATCGCGGCAGAAAGCAGCGGCGAAAGCTCTTGTTCCAGCGACGCAGGAATGACCACGTCAAGCGGTCCGCCGTTCCAGTTGCGGGCGACGGCAAGCACGAGGTCACGGAGCACGGATGGATCCGACAGCGTTTTTGACAAGGGACCATCAAGCACCTTCGCGATCACCGCGTCCGCGATCTGTTGCTTAACAAGAGAAACAATGTGCGTGCCAGCAAGCCGTATCTCTCCCTCTGCAGCGTGCCTGAGTTCCGAGGCTTCTCGACGGGCCTCGTCGATTATCGCCGCGCTTCGGGTGCGGGCCTCATCGATGGTCGCGGCTGCGCTGCACCGGGCCTCATCGATAATCTGCTGCGCCCGCTCTTCACCTTTTTGCACGCCTTCGCGAAAAAGCTGTTCGGTCAATTCTTGAATTTTTTGGTCCATGGCACATCCTTATGATGATGTATCTTCCGCCTGCTGCACGGAAAACAATAAAAATAGAATAAAATAACGGCCCTGTCGATAAAAACAGGACCGGCCAGGGCACGCTACTTTTCGGTATGCAGAAGCTTCTCGATCAGCAGCAATACTTCATTCTGGTTTTTCATGTTGTATTTTGCGAGCGACTGCGTGAGGCCGATTTTCACGGTAATGGCGTCCTCCGGCAGGGCCCTGAAAACGTCCTCGTCGGTCTTGTCGTCCCCAAAGGAGAGGATGAAATCATATGTTTTATCCTCAAGCATTTTTAAAGCAATACTCCCCTTGTCGTATCCCGCCCGTTTCACTTCGACGACTTTGTTGCCATCGACCACCTGCAGCCGGCTCTCAAAGGTAAGAATGGTGCGCAATTCGTCAAGAAGCTCCTTCGCGCGCACTTCTCCGACATCGATGTGGACATTACGGTAATGCCACACGAGAGAATGAAATTTTTCTTCGACAAACGATCCGCGACAACGGTCGGCATACCGTTTGAGCACCGGCATGATGGTATCTTTCCAACTCTGGTCGGAATCCAGGGTGCAGGTCCATTCCCGGTCGGGGTGTTTGACGAACGCTCCATGCTCGGCTATGAGCTCAAGGTTGAGCCCGGCAAAGACCGTGTCGAGGAACTCCCGTGAACGACTGCTGATAATAAACACCCGGTTTCCTTTAACAGCAGAAAGCGACCTCAGCCGGTCAAGAAGGCCCGGGTCAGGAAGCGCCGCCTCCGGATAGCGTGCAAACGGGACAATGGTCCCGTCATAGTCGAGAAAAATGATGCGCGACGCTGCTGTCCGGTAGCGGTTGATGATCCCGGATTCGGCCGTTTTCGGCAGAGGATTTACCTTCCATAGTTCCTGTTCCTGCTTAACGGTCCGAAGGGTCGAGACAAAATCGTCGGCCCATGCAAACACATCGTAATTCTTTACACGGCGCTTCATCCGCTCCATATAGACCGTACGCTCTCGAGGGGGCATGGTAAGAGCCCGATAAATGGCCTCTCCGACCTCACGGCGGTCGGCGGGATTGATGAGCAGCGCTTCCACGAGCTCGGAGGCGGCTCCCGCCATTTCGCTCAGAATAAGCACGCCGCGGTCGTCGGTCTGGCAGGCGACAAACTCTTTCGAGATGAGGTTCATCCCGTCACGCAGCGGCGTGATCAGCGCCACATGACTGAAATTGTACAATGCGATCAGTTCGAAATAGTCGAGCGGCCGGTACTGATACACGATCGGGAGCCAGGAAAGCGTGCCGTATTTGCCGTTGATGCGTCCGACCATCGCCTCGATCTCCTTTTTCATCTCCTGGTAGCGGGAAATGGTGTCGCGCGAAGGAATGACGATCATATTGAAGACCGTATTGCCGTGCCATTCCGGATACCGTTCGAGAAAATATTCGAACCCGCTGAGACGGTTGAGAATGCCTTTGGTATAATCGAGCCGGTCAAGGGAAAAAATGAGTCTGTTGTCGCCGACCGATTGCCGGAGTTTCTCGCGGACCGCAGCTACTTCCGCCGAACCTGCGGCCGGTTCGGCGTACTTGCTGTAATCGATGCCGATGGGAAAGGAGTCGATCCGCACGATCCGGCCGTCGACCGAAACGTTTTTCATGCTGACTTCGGAACCGAACATGCGGCTTACGGCCCGGATAAAATACTGGGCGTAATCGTAGGTGTGAAAACCAACGAGGTCGGCGCCCAACACTCCTCTGGTGATCGTGTCCCGCCAGAGACGGGGAATGGTGCGGAAGATCTCGAAGGTGGGAAACGGCGTATGCAGAAAAAATCCGATCGCCGCATCGGGCAGTAGTTCGCGCAGCAGGCCGGGGACAAGCATCAGATGGTAATCGTGTATCCAGATAAAATCGCCAGGCTCGAAAAACGCCGCGATCTCCTTGGCGAACATGGTGTTTGCCGCCACATACGCTTCGTAGTACTCCTCCTTGAACACCGCGAGAGACTGCATATAATGGAACAAGGGCCACAGCATGTCGTTGCAGAAACCGCCGTAATAGAGCGCGTCGGTCGCGTCGTCGATGGGTATCGGCATGAGCCGGAAGCTTGTTTGCGGTGCCCGCGCAATAAGGTCCCCGGTTTTTTGATCGCCTTTCCCGAACCATGCCGTTTTTCCGTACAGCGTGCCGTACCCTTTTTCTTCCATTTTTTCGGAGAGTGCCAGAATACCGGAAACCAGCCCTCCGGCGTTCTGGCTTACGGACACCGAATCGTCCTCCTGCCGGGAAAAGCTGAACGGCAGCCGGTAGGAAGCAACAAGCACCCGTTTGAATGAATCGGTTGATAATGGTGTCATCACATCGCTCCCCCCTCTTGCTGTCCACAGGAGCACCATTTATTGTGTAACGCAATGGCGCAGAAAAAAACGCCGGACCTCATAACGCGAATTCAAGCAGTTTTGCGAAGGATTTCTCTTCGATTTTCTGATCAGCGATACTATTCAAAATACCGTTTGACGAGCAGAACGCCACGCCGACCCCGGCGTATTTCACAATACAGATATCGGGCGCGCTGTCGCCGATGGCCACAATATTCGAAAGAGGAATCAAATATTTATTGGAGAGGTGTCGCAGGGCGTTGCTTTTACAGTAATTATGATTGCACAGGCTTTGCTCCGTTTTTAGGAAAAAGGAGGGGATCTTCACCTCGCCGGTGGCAACCGATTGGGAAAATTCGAGTTCGTTTGCCAGGGCAAAATCCGCGCCGATTTTTACCTTTATCCGGTTTACCACCACGTCATAGCTGTCGCTTATGATGCCGACGATATAGCCTCGGTGTTTCAACTCCTGGATCACCTCAACCGTATCCTCGACCATCGGGATCGAATCGGCAATCCGTATGATACGGGCAAGATCCATTCCCTTCATCAGCTGGGCGATCAATTTGGCGATCAAATAGGGTTCCTGATTTTTGGTGACGATCTCAACCAGCTCCTTATGAAATCCGGCCTCCCGGGCGGCAACCTCGATGAACCTCCCGAGGAGGATGGTGTTGTCCATGTCAAATATGATCATTTTTTCGAGTTCCTGCAGCGTTTCCTTGATCGCAAACTCCATCTGGTCCCGTATGAGGTTTATTTCGCCGAGGGAATCAAGATTGACAAGAGATGCGTTGGTGACCCGCTTCAGGATCGCGCGCGATACGTCGTGGGACATGCTGCCCAACTCCCGCCAGATCTTCATTTTGTTCTGAATAAAACCGATGTCGACTTCGACGATCCGCGCCTTCATATTCCACATGTCGATCAGGATCCCGATGTCCACGCCGTAATCGTTTTCAAGCTTCAGCTTCTCGAAAAATCCCCGCTTGGTGGCGATAATGCCGCTGAGCGGCTGATGAAAACCGGCGAGGTCTGGGTAGAGCATTGAAATGAGTGGCTTCGCCACAAGCTCGGTAACCCGTCCAGCCTGCCGTGAAAAGGTGCTTTTTACAAAGTCCGCCCTATCTTCAAGGAGGGGCGCAGTGAGCTTGCCAATCGTGCCTTCCTGGTAGTCAATGTCGCCGTCGAGGAAAACCACCACCTCGTTTTTTGAAAGCAGAAACCCGTCGCACATTGACGCGCCCTTGCCCATTTTCGTGCTGGTGATGACCGTTGCCCCGGCAGCCTGCGCTTCCTTGGCCGTCGCGTCAATGGACTTATCATCCACCACAATGACTTCATCGACACTGGATGCGCTTTTACAGAAACGAACGACCTTGCCGATCGTTGCTTCTTCATCAAGGACTGGAATTATAATAGAAATCAAACGTTCTCCTTGTTTTTCTGGCGGAAAGCCCCTGCTGCATACAATACCGCTCGCCTGAGCGGCTCGTGCGTGACTGTCAGTAGCTCTTTTCTGCGGACAACAGAAATGGCGCCACGTGATGGACAACTATAAGGCTGACATTGTCGGAACCCCCCGACCGGAAGGTATGCTTGCGTTTCACAGAAGGTACTGGCAGCCTGTAATCCGTGGATATAAAACTAACAGAAAGAACTGTTTGGGTCAACACATTTCAATCGGCCAAGGAATATTTCACCCGGGCAGGCTGAAGCGATTAAACCGTCCGGTATTCCAACACGAGGTGCGGGCTGATTCCATCGAATGACCATCCTTTCGGCCATAGTACTTTCTTGAAAATGAATTTAACCGGGAACCACGGGCAGGAAGGCTGTATTTTTATACCTCGCAGCGGAAGGAAAACCTATATCCAGTTTCCGCTTCCCGATAGAAAAGAAACTGAAAACAACCTCGGATCTCTGATGATTGATCGCGCGAATAAGAGTGCTCATACGTTCATCCGTTTGCTCGTGCTGGCGGTTTCTCTCGGCATGGCCCTGTTCTTTGCCGCTTGCATTGCGCTCCTGAGCGCGCCGGTACAGAAAAAAATCATCTCCAGTATAGAACCAACGATTTCCAAAGCGCTCGGCTCGCACGTTTCCATCGGCTCGCTTCGCACTAATTTTATAAACCGGATCGAGCTGCACGATTGCTCCCTCACGGATGTTGTACCCTATGGCGACAGTCTGCATGTTAACCGCGTGCGGGTTGCATTTAAGCTGGCGCCGCTTCTGCGGAAAAAATTGGTGCTTCAACGGGTCGTGATTCATGACGGCGGTATCGTATGCGTGCGCACGCTCGATGGCAGATTCCATGCGCCATTTCTGCCCGCTCGGGATTCCGTAAAAGCCTCCAAGCCGAAAAAGAAAACAACGTGGTGCATAATCATTGATACGGTGTCCATCAAGAAACTCGATGCCCGTTATATCGATTCCGCGCTCTCGATCGACGCATCACTCACGAGAATAGATGCCGGAGTGCGGTTCTATGCCCTCGATTCGCTTCTGGTCAGGCTTTCCACCGGCGCAGGGAATGCGGTGACGCCCTGGTGGTTGGGTACTATCCGGTCCCTTTCTGCCGACGGCGTGGTGTCGGCCAGTTCCCTGGAGCTTGCCGCGCTGCGGCTCGACGCGGATTCCGCTTCTGTTATAGGTAAGGGCACGGTCGCCTATGGCAAAGGAGGGATCTGGGATCTGTCGGTGGAAGCTTCGACAACGAGAAACGCGCTCTGCATTCTTGACCGCATTCCAGTGATCAAACCGGGTGGAACCATGCGGGCTAGGGCGACATGGCAGGGGACCATCGAACAACCAAGCCTGACGGTAAACGCGTCTGCTGCCGGTATGACCGTGGACCGCCTGACTGCTGACACCCTTTTGGTGGATATGCGCTATGATACGCAGGGTGACCTGGATGCCAGGATCAGGACAATCACCCGGTTCGGCGCTGCACGATTGAAGGTCTCGGCCGGATTTCCCGGACTTATGACCGGACCCAAGCTTAACCGATACATGGTTGCGGCTTCCGTTCCGAATGTAGCCCTGACCGATGCACTGCGGCATTTCGGTATCGACGGAGCTTTTCCACGAGCGCGGGCGGAACTGAATATAAGCGGCGGGGGGCGTTCGTTTACCGCGCTGCCCGATACCCTATGTGTCGAAGCCTTGCTCTGGGAACCAGAGATCTCCCGTAAAAGTAACAGGATTGACATTTCTGTGGTGTTGAATCAGAAGGAGTGGGACGCGCGTCTGTCCGATCTTGCGGGAAACACCATTCAAACCAGCGGAGTGCTTGGTCACGGCGATTCTGTTTCCGGAGAATTCGGCTTTTCCATTTTGCGCCCGTCAGCGATCACCCGGTTTTTTCTTCTAGACACGATCTCCGGCACAGGTACCGGAAACGGCTCCTTTGCCGGAACGTTTTGCAACCCCACTATCACCGCGGGAATACGCGGAGAAAACCTGGCCTGGAAATCGGTTGTCGTCAACCGGTTCTCCGGAGCAGTGACCTACAGGGAAAAGAAACTCCGGATCGACCGCGCGGTCGTCAAGACAAAAGGAAGCCTCGACTCGATGCTGTCTGCGTTCGGCATTAAAACGGTTTCCGGCAGCTATGCGCTTGAAGCGTGTGCGAGTGGAACGCTGGAAGACCCGGATCTTTCGGCGCGGGTCAGCGTGCGCGCTTTTCGCGGATTCGGGTGCCGTTTTTCTTCGATGGATCTCGCCGCCTCGCTGCTGCACGATACGCTGCGTATTGGAACCATGCGTTTACTGGCAGATTCTGCATCGATCCTGTGCCACGGCAAAGCATCTCTTTTTGCAAAGGACCGTTTTTTCATGCTGGACCTTTCCGCTGACCGACATGGCTGCGACCGGGCGAAAATTGAGGCGAGAGCCACCCTTGACAGCAGCGATACCCTTCAGGCCGCGTGCACGGTGTCGTCACTTACACCCAGACACCTTGCACCATGGATCGAACGGTCGCCACCAATTAACGGCACGCTGACGCTGGACGCACGGTGCCGCGGAGCGTCACATAATCCCGAAGCCACCCTGTCCCTGGATTTTTTCCAGACCTTTGAGCAGGAGCGCAGGATCGACTACCACGCGGAGGTTCTGCTTCAAGACAGCCTTGCCCGGGCAAAGATATCGGCGACCGCCGGCACAGTGAAGCAGCCGCTTACCGTTTCCGCATCCCTGCCGCTCTCATACGGAAAGCCGTGGAATGTCAGGAACAGCATTCGCGACGGCGCCCGGATAACCGCGCGCGGTGCGGACGTGAACGTGCGTGAGCTGGTTGAGTCTTTCGCACCTTCAATCAAGGCCGGCGGCCGCCTGACCCTTGATGCTGAGGCGCGTCTGGCATCGGGGAAATGGGCGCTTTCCGGATCGGCGGCGTCACAAATGCATAGCCTGCAGTATTCCGAAATCGGGGTTTTGGTGGACTCGCTGCGTGCGCAGGCCATATTTGACGGTAACAAAACTGCAGCAATGGCGCGGTTGGAATTTTCCACGTCGCGAATTTCCTGGCAAGACCGCAGCATCGACGCGCTCAACGGTGCGGTTCGCTACGGAACCGATACCATTCGAATCGACACGATCATCGCGCGTCTTGGCGACGGCTCATTGTTCGTGACCGGGAAAACGCCGCTTACTGCGCTCGACAAGCAGAGCAGGGGAGAAGGTATCCGGTTGCGGTTCCACGCCAGTGACCTGCCGCTGAGCGCCGCCGGTCCCTTCGGGGAGGGCGTCCGCCTCCGGGATGGAACCGTCACCGCACGCGGCACCGTTGAAATCCGTGGGGGAAAACCGGTGGTACAAGGGCGGGCATCCGTGAACAAGGCACTCCTGCAGGTTTTCGAGTGCTCCCCGCCCCTTGGGCCTGTCAATATAAGCCTGGTGATGGCCGGCGATTCGCTGGCGGTTGAATCTTTCAAGGGAAACCTTGGCCCGGCAGGACGGTTCCGGGGCGCGGGGTATGCGCTGATGAAGGAACCGAACCGTGCGCGTATCTCCTTTTTGGCGAAAGACCTCCGACTGCAGTGCGCGGACCTTGATGCGGGGGTGACCTCCGCACGCGTGCGGGTGGTGGATTCAGCCGATGCTTTCGTGGTTTCCGGCGATATCGATCTTGCGGAAACGCGCTTTGCCACCTTTTTCTCGCCGAACATGATTGCTGATCAGTTCGATCGCCCCCGGCAGGTGGCTTCGGAAAAGAAAAACCCGTTTCTCGACCGCGTATCGCTGCGCGGCAGGCTCACGATCAACCGTAATCTTATCATCGAGACGAACATCGGAAGATTTGTTCTTGACGGCCAGGTGGCGATTGTGGGAACGCCCAACAAGCCGGGTGCCATCGGCGCGATTGAAATAACCGAAGGGCATGTTTTTTATCTTGACCGCAGATTCACCATTGACAAAGGGATGTTCCGGCTGCAGGATCCGGAGGCGATACGGCCGCTTGTGGACTTGGCTGCGAGCGCACGGGTCATCGCCACCAACACGGGTGTGCGGGGAGGTGAGATCAATGAAGAATCCTATACCATTACCCTCAGGATTCAGGGAGATCTTGAAAAACCAGAAGTTATTCTGACCGCAGACCCGGCCCTGCGGCCGCCGCAGATTGTGAGCCTGCTCACCTTCGGCACCACGCAGGGAGAGATCGGCGGCGATATCTCGCAGCGCGTCGAGTCTATTCTCAAGCAGCAGCTTGCCGGGTTCGGCACGCGCAAACTGGAACAGTGGCTCAATATTGAGAGCCTGAATGTCGAACCGGTCGGGAAAAAGGATGCTGTTGTCACGGCCGTCAAGCGGCTCTCGCCACGGCTCACGGTCTCGTACCAGACAACGGTTGAAGATATCACCAAGCAAAAAGCCATGGCATCCTACCGGCTGTTGCCGTTTCTGTATATCGACGGTACCGGCGATTATGCCGGCCGTGTGGGCGCAGACCTGCGCCTGCGGTGGTCACGGTAGGAGGGAGGGCATACGATGCGCGAAAGCGGCACGCTGTTCACGGTTTTTCTTTTAGGTATCTGCTGTCTACTGCCCCATTCTGCCTATGCAAAAAAAGACGTATGGAGCGTGGGCAGGATAACCGTGCAGGGCAACCAGGCCGTAAAAACCAACAAGATACTTGGCGTCATGGAGACAAGGCCTTCACGGTTCTGGCGTTCTTCGCCGTATTCCCGTTCAAAGCTCCGCTTTGATAAACGCACCATCGAGGCGTTCTATCGTCAGCAGGGATTTCTCGAGGCTGAAGTCACTGTTGCCGAGGTTGATTTCGATACGCTGGACAGGCATGTTGATATTGCCATTGCCATTACCGAAGGCAAGCAAACCACAATTGATACGGTTGCGTTGATCGGCCGAACGGTTCTCGATACCAATGAACTGCGTGAAGCGCTTGCATGCAAAGGGGGCGAGCCGTTCAGTACCCTTGCCGTACAAAAGGACATCACGTCCATGACGTCGGGTATGGCGAGCAAAGGATACCTCAAGGCGAAGGTTGACGACGGCATACACGTCGACCGGGAGGAAAGGACAGCGCGGGTGGCTTTCTCCTTTGCTCAGGGCCCGCTCTGTTTTACCGGACCGCTTCAGATTCAGGGATTGGAAAAGGTCCGGGCCAGGGTGGTCAGGCGGGAACTCCATTTTAACGAGGGAGATACGCTGACATCAGGCTCCATTAAAAAAACCCTCAGGCACTTGTATGGAACCGGCCTGTTTGATTTTGTCCAGATCCTTCCTTCGGTTTCTGACAGCGGTAATGATTCTTCCGACACCTCCGAAACACTTACCATGCCGGTTTCAATCGTGCTTGACGAGACCAAGTTTTTCACCATCGACGCATCCGCCGGGTATGGTACCAATGAGCATTTCAGGGCATCGCTGCGCACGGCGTTCGCCAACTGTTTCGGCCTGGGCCACACCCTGGCGCTTGAAGGAAAAGCGGACCGGTTCAGTCAGCGCGCAGAATTGAGCTATACGTTCCCCTATTTCATGTATTTGCCGCTCCGTGCCGAGGCTGCCACCTATGTGGAACGCCATGATGTAACGTATAAAGGTTTGTTCGAAGGCGTCCGTATTGCGTTTACCCCCCGGCTGCCGAAGCGCCTTTCATACCGCCTGTGGGCTGAATACGAACGCACCGATACCCTGTATGTCAAGGAATCTTCGGAATTCTCTTCGGATTCACTGCAATGGAACACTCAGAGCCTGGGGATTGATTTAACGCTGGACGGACGTTTCAAATCAGACAAAGGCACACGGGGGACCCTCGTCCGCCTTGAGCCAGAAATCGCGGGTTTGGCAATGCAGGGTACCAATCAATATTATCGCGGTCTTGCGGACCTTCGCGGGTATTTTGATCTTACCAAAAAAGTAAAACTATCAACGGCCTTGAGTATCGGGTATGCGCACGTGTATGGCGAGGACACCACCGGGATACCGCCGCAGGCGCGCTATTATATCGGCAGCGAGGGCCTGCGGCCGATTCGAGGGTATCCGACCGATACCATTGGTGGTACGGTTGCAATCGTCATCAACCTTTTCGAGCTTAGACTGCCGCTCTATAAGTGGTTCGGCCTCACCCTTTTTTCCGACGGCGGCGGACACTGGGAAACACGGCGGGATGTCACGAAAAGCAGCATGCGATGGGTTGCCGGTCCGGGTCTTTCAATCACAACGCCGATTGGCGAGCTGCGCGCCGATTTCCCACGGCGATTGAATGGTACACGAGGTTGGGGTTCGCCCTATTTTTCCGTGGGCAGCACGTTTTGAGCAGTGTCGCTGCAGGGGGACGCATTATTCCTCATGGGAAAGCAGCGCTACAGGGACATGGCGCAACGCTTCTCCCAGCAGGATCCCGTCCTCCTTTACCCCGATATCCTCACCGGTGAGTTCGTTTTTCAACGCACCAAGTTTAAGATGTTTGATTTCGATGCAGGTGTCGTGCCACACGTCAGCGCCAAGCGGCAGCTCAGGAGGCGAAACAAGAGACGTGAAAAAACGCGGCACAATGACAATAATCAGGCTGGTGTGTTTCCGGCGCATGAACGCAACGCAATGGCGGCCGAACCGGCCCTGCGAGCGCAGCGGCGTATAGGACGAGCTTGAAAATACCTGTGCAAAACGGGTCCGGACAGAGAGCACCGTTGCGGTAAGCAGCAGCTTGATGGAACCGTCCTGCCAGGATTCAAGGAGGGGCGCCCAGCATTCGCGCTGATCCTTCGTGTGATGGTCAAGGACACGATCGAGCAGCGCCGTTCGCCGCTCGAAATCAACCGGCTTGCGGTTGTCCGGGTCAACGAGACTCTGGTCCCACAACTCGCATCCCTGATAAAGATCCGGGATGCCGGGAACGGTCGATTTGAGCGTTGTTTGCGAGAGAGAATTGAGCATCCCGTAAAAAGCGAGACGACTGCTGAAGGC
Organism: Chitinispirillaceae bacterium; assembly: GCA_016932075.1. The sequence goes on from JAFGDP010000025.1 coordinate 34,879, forward strand.
GCGCAGTTCTTGATAAAAAAGATTGTCGCCGTCCTCCCGAAGCGTCGCGGTCACGAACGCGGTAACCGCCTTTTCGTACGCGGAGTCAGGTTTAAGCCATTCGGTATGGACTTTCGCCTCTCGTACCGCCTTGACCATATATTCCATGACCCGTTGCTTCCAAGCGCTCCGCCGTGCTTCATCGAGCGGGAAAGTTCCCACCAGGGTCTGGTAATAGTGGTATTCGTCATTGTAGTCAGGAACGGTGCCGTCATTTTTCTTCAGAGGCGCGTTGAGTCCGTACCATCGTTTGACCGCATGCAGCCACTCCGCCGGCATTTCGGAAAGCACGTTGAGCCGGGCGCGCACGTCCTCCCCTCGTTTCGTATCATGCGTTGCCGTGGTATTCATGGAGAGCGGCTGCGTGCGGGAGCGCGCGGTGAAGAACGAATGGAATTCCTTGAGACGAACGCCGAAGGTAGAGGGGTCTGCCCCCACATCGTTAAGCGATAATAACCTGTTGTAAATATACAATACCGTGTCTTCAACGCCTTTTGCCGTGAGCGGCCCGGTGAACTGCTGCACGCGCATGCAGAAGTCGATCCACTGGTCACGTATCTCGCCGGGAGCCGATTCGTCAAGTTTGAGCAGCATGAATTTTCCGATGAACTCCAGTTCGTACCGAAGGCCGGGGGTGCTGCGCACGGAAGCACGGAGCGCCTGCTCAATATAGGTACGATCCGCCTCGCGCAATCCGTGGCGGTCGATATAGGTACGATACACCGGGAAGAAGGCAAGGAACTCCACGAGCGCCCTGCGAAGGCCGTAAAGCGTGATATCCGCGCCGAACCGGTCCTTTGATGAGATCGACTTGAGCTGGTGCGCAAGATTGTCGATGTCTCCGGCCATGTACTTGCCGATGATCAGCCGCTTTTTTTCAATGGCGAGATCGTCAAATCCCTTGTCGATGCCGGTCAGTTTCGAAAAAATGCGGTCGAAGCGGTGCGCGTTACGGGTATCACAGAAAAACCCGTTGATTATGTTCAGTGCATCGTACCCTGACGTGCCGTGTACGGGCCATTTCGGCAAGGCCTCGTTTCTGTCAAGAATTTTTTCCACCACCAGGTAACCGTCATGGATCCTTTCGCGCAGCCGTTCAAGGTACTGCAGCGGATCGCGCAGGCCGTCGATATGGTCGATGCGCAGGCCCTGGATACAGCCCTGTTTGATGAGGTCGAACACGGCGGCGTGCGTGTGGTCGAACACCGGCCCGTCCTCGATGCGCAGAGATATGAGATCGTTGATCGTGAAGAACCTGCGATAGTCGAGCTCTTCGGAGGCGACTTTCCAGAACGAGAGCCGGAAATGCTGGCGGGAGAGAAGGTCGTCGAGCATACCACGGTTGGAAAAGGCGTTGTATTCTGCAAGCACGCTGTCGATGTACGAACGGATCGGACCCTGGGTTTCGTGCAGCTCCCAGAGCACCTCCTTGGCAAAGGCGATCTGCTCGTCACGCTCCCGGCTATTACTGTTACCGGGGAGATTTTTCAGCGTGTATAATACACCGATGAATTTAATGAGATCGCGGTTGCGCGTATTCACTTCGCTGCGCAGCCGTTCAAGCTGCGCGCCGGCCAGCACGTCAAAATAGGACTCAACACGCACAGGGAACCGGTGGTCGTAATAGGCGATGTGAAGACCCTGGCAGTCATACCCGAGTTTGATCTCGCCCGATTCCAGGCTCTCGCCGTAAAAACAGCCCAGGACCGGCGCCAGAATACGGTTGCGCAGCGAATCGTACAGATGGTTCCATTCGATATCAAAGTAGGCGGCATATTGCGAGGCTGTGCCGTTTTCCAGCACATCCATGAGCCAAAGGTTTTCCTTTGAAAAGACCATGTGGTTGGGTACGATGTCCTGGATCCACCCGAGACCCGTTGCCGCAGCGGCCCGGACACATGCCGTAAAACCATCTTCGCCGCCTAACTCAGGATTAATGCGGGTCGGGTCGGCAACATCGTATCCATGGGTGCTTCCCCTGCGCGGCGTGAAAATCGGTGAAGCGTACACGTGGCTGACGCCAAGTTTCGCCAGATACGGCACAATGGCGCGCATATGGTCGAAGGTGAACGAGGGCGTGAACTGGATGCGATACGTGGCAAGAGGAGCGTTCATGACTTGCGTTCCTCCCATGCGCAGAACGAGCGGGATTTAAGGATTACGCGCTGTCCCGGCTGCGCCTGGCGGGGCAGGACGGTTCCCGGGCCGGCCCATTGTGTATCTGACGAGTCAAGGAGAATAGTCCACGGCACAGTTCCCACAGGCAGCACCGCCTCTGTCTGGGTATCGCTGAAATTGTAGAAGCAGACGGCGCGGTCGGTCGCTTCGCCGCGTATCACCCTGACGATCCTGTTCCGCTCGTCCGTATCGACCACGAGGCCGTCCCGTGAGAGCGATGAAAAGACAGGGTGTGTTTTCCGTAACGCAATGAGCGTTCTGTACCAGGCAAGGACGGACCGGTGGAATTCCTTATCAAGACGGGACCAGTCGCATTGGGAGCGTAAAAAGGTTGCGGTGCTGACCGGGTCCGGCGGTTCACCGCCATCCTCGTGGAAACCCTTGAACTCCTCCTTTCTCCCGTTCCGCACCGTGGCGCACAGAGCAGGGTCGGAGTGGCTTACAAAATACAGGAAGGGATTTTCTTCGGCCCACTCTTCTCCCATAAAAAGCAGGCAGAGCGAGGGGGAGAGAATGACCGCAGCCGCGGCAAGCTTGTGCGCTTCCAGGCCAGCAAGCCCGATAAGCCGCTCGCCGAGCATGCGGTTGCCAACCTGGTCGTGGTTCTGGCTGCATACCACGAACCGGGTGGCGGGAAGACCTGCGCTCGTGTTGCCGTGACGGCGCCGGCGGAAAGGAGAATAGTCTCCGGTGTAAACATATCCCTGGCTCAGCGCCTTGGAGAGCATGGACACTTTTCCGAAATCCATGTAATAGCCCCGTTTTTCTCCGGTGAGCAGCGCATGGAGCGCATGGTGAAAGTCATCGCCCCACTGCGCGTCGAGGCCGTAGCCGCCCTGCTCGCGTTTCCTGATCAGCCGGGAGTCGTTAAGGTCGCTCTCCGCGATGAGAAAACGTTTCCACCGGGCGTCGCGGTTGTAGGTGTCCACGCGTTCCGCAAGTTCTTGGAGGATATGCTTCGCGCTCAGGTCAATGATCGCGTGCACCGCATCCAGCCGGAGCGCGTCAACATGGAAATGCTCCATCCAGTACAGCGCATTGCCGATGATATACTCGCGGACATGGTCGCTGTCGGCGTCGTCGTAGTTTACCGCCCAGCCCCAGGGCGTGCGGTATTTGTTCTGCGTAAAGTACGGGCCGTATTCCCAGAGATAGTTGCCTTCCGGGCCGAGGTGGTTGTACACCACGTCGAGCACCACGGCAAGCCCCTTGTTGTGACATGCGTCAACAAGACGTTTGAGTCCTTCCGGGCCGCCATAAGAATCCTGCACCGCGTAAGGGTGGACGCCGTCATAGCCCCAGTTGCGGCTTCCCGGAAACTGCGCGACCGGCATGATTTCAACGGCAGTTATTCCGAGTGAAACCAAGTGGTCGAGGTGCCGGACAACGCCGTCAAAGGTGCCTTCGGACGAAAAGGTGCCGACGTGAAGCTCGTAGACGATATACTGTTCAAGAGGGATCCCCTGCCAGGCCGAATCACGCCAGCGATAGGCGGCATGGTCGATTACCGCCGACGGTCCGTGCACGCCTTCGGGCTGAAAAAACGAAGCCGGATCCGGCATTATAAGGGTGTCGTCGAGGCGGTACCGGTAGAGCATGCCGGGCCTTACAGGTTCTATATCCGTGTGCCAGTATCCCGCATCATCTCTGTACATGGAAATTTCACGGGCGGGCGGTCCGTCGAGAAGCAGGGTTACCTGTTTCCGCTGCGGCGCCCACACCATGAATTCACACCGGTTGTTCCCCCGATACCATGCACCGGCAGCCATGTTTCCTGCCCCTTTCCTCAAACGTATATCATTGGGAACGCCGTTTTCTGACCGTATGGTATTCTGCGGTCCTGCTTTGCAGAAGGGCCAGAGATCTGGCGGCAGCAACGTAGCTGTCTTTCACGATTCGTCCTTCATCACTGCGTCCCTTTTTGCTGGTGTCAAACACCAGGTGCCAGGAATCCTTGAGCCGCGGGATCACGAACGTCATCTCGTCGTGATGGGCGTTGAAAAGCAGAAGGAAGGTCTCTTCGGGAATGCGCACACCCTTCGCGTCCGTGTCGGTAAATCCTTCCGCGGGGAGGAGTACGGCAAACGTCTTTACAAAGTGTTCATTCCACTCCTTGCTCCGCATTCTCCTGCGGTCCGGTCTGAGCCAGTAGATATCGTGCACGCCCTTGCCTGAGATCTTTCTTCCCCGAAAGAAGTTCTTTCTGCGGAACGTGGGATGGTCGCGACGGATCTCCAGAAGTTTCTGCGCAAAGGAGAGGAGCTCTTTCCCCTCTTCATCATGGTCCCAGGAGAGCCAGTTCAATTCGTTGTCGTGACAATAGGAGTTATTGTTGCCCCCTTTGGTGCGGCCGAATTCGTCACCGTTATACAGCATGGGGACCCCCTGCGACAACAGGAGCGTGGCAAGGAAATTTTTCATTTGTCTGAGCCGCAGGGCCCGGATCTCCGTGTTGTCGGTCGGGCCTTCCACGCCGCAGTTCCAGCTCTCGTTGTCGTTGGCGCCGTCGCGGTTTTCGTCCTTGTTCGCCTCATTGTGCTTTTTGTTATAGCTCACCAGGTCTCGCAGGGTGAAACCATCGTGGCAGGTGACAAAATTAATACTGGCCCATGGCCGCCGCCGGTTGCCTTTGTAAAGATCACTCGATCCGGTAAGCCGGTACGCCATGTCCGGCGCCTGTTTTTCCTCCCCTTTCCAGAACCGTCTGATCGTGTCGCGAAACCGGCCGTTCCACTCGCTCCAGAGCA